>NATW01000172.1 GCA_003094555.1 gamma proteobacterium symbiont of Ctena orbiculata | reverse complement strand
GATCTCTTCAGGCTCCATGGTACCGACCCATTTAAATTAAACTCCAAGGATTATAACAAGGCTGATGGTTAAAAGCGCCACACTTGGCGGTGCCTGCTTAGCCACAATGTTCGGCCACTGAATCGGTGACCGGGTGATAGTGAGTGGGTCCGGGTTGCCCCACCGTTTAACCATCCGGTTACACCAGTACCATACTGATGCTTATCGATTGGTGCGGCAAGCCGCACCCTACGCAAGATAACCATTTGCGATGATTCGCGTTCATCTACGGAGTTATAATTATTCTTGGGTGAGGATCGGTGAGGGTGGACAGCCAGCTCAAAGGCGACCCGATCCCTTCACATCGAGATAGGCATTCACCAGGGTTACCGGCAGTTGCTGAGGCCGACAGTCGACCATCAGGGCACCCCGGTGAACGAGTCTCTCATGCACCTGTTTTCGCTCTCCAAGATAATCCATCACGGCTTGAAAACGTAACGCCCCTTGCAGGTTGACCACCGGGGTTTGTACGACCGCATCCAGGGACGCCTCATGCAGATCCGCTACCACTACCAGATGTCTACGCGCCAGCAGCGACACTGCCTTCAACAGATCATCCCGCTCCTCGTTGCGACTGTTGGTCAAAATAATCACCAGGGCCCGACGGCGTTGCAACGGCATCAATTTGTGGGCAGCGCCGAGATAATCCGATGCCTGCAGGGTAGGCTCAATATCGTAGGTTCGATCCAGGAGGCGGCGCACCACATCTCCACCTTTCATTGGCGGCTGCCAGCGCTGGTCTCCACCAAAGCTTAGAAACCCCACAGCATCCCCCTGACGATCCGCCACATAGCAGAGCAACAGCATCGCGTTCAATGCCTGGTCCAGATGAGCGCCCCCCCTATCTTCATGCCGCATATGCCTACCGCAATCGAGCATGAAGACTAGCTGTTGATCCCGTTCATCCTGATACTCCTTGGATATCAAGCGGCGATAGCGGGAACTGGCCTTCCAGTCGATCTGCCGCAAGGAGTCCCCTGTACGGTATTCCCTGAGCTGATGAAAATCACTCCCTTCGCCGCGGCGCTGGCGCTTGCGAACACCCATTTGACTGAGATGATTGTCGGTTGCCAGTAACGCATAGCGGGCAATTTCACGAAAGTTCGGGAACACCCGAACCCGTGAGAGATGACTCACAAAGCGCTTCTGTCGCCACAAACCCAGAGGCGAGCGGATGACCAGATCAGCGCCACTAAATCGCCCCTCGCCCCGGCGTTCGGGCAATACACGATAGAACAGATTGGTCTGCCGGTGTGCGGGTAGAACCAGGGATTGAGGCAGCTGGTCCGCCTCGAATTCCGCAGGATAGTGATCATGAACCACCACATCGAGTGCGATGTCCGAGGGGTTGCGCAGACCCAGCTCCACCCCGGTCCAACCCCCCACCGGAATACTGGTCCGGGTAACACGCACCAGTTCAGGTGTAGGCAATCGCCGCAGTCGCAGCAGATCGAGCAGGGCAAGCACCAACAGTGTTGGAGTGAGCAGCTTCCAGAGTAACGCCCAAGGCGGAAACCAAACCGCCAACAGGGCCGGCAGCAACAGCAGGGACAGAGCGATTGTCAGGCGGGACGTGGGGATCACTGGCGCGGCGCAGGTATGTTTGCCAATAGGTCGTTCAGCACATCGTCTGGCTGATAGCCTTCAATCTCCAGGTCGGTGGCGAGTCGAATGCGGTGTCGCAACACCGGCAGTGCCGCCACTTTGATATCGTCAGGGGTCACATAATCGCGCGCGGATAAAAATGCCTCGGCTCTGGCCACCCGCAGCAGCGCGATACTCCCGCGCGGTCCAGGGCCTGCCTCGATACCGTTCCAGTCCCGTGCCGCCCTGACCAAACGCACTGCATAATCGATGATCTGTTCATCCATCTGCAATTGTGCGATATGCGCCTGTAACTGCGGGATCTCTTGCGCATTCAACTGGGGCCGGATGGCGGAGGTATCGAGCTGATCACCAACCGCGCCCTGGGTCACCTGTTTTACCATCGACTGCTCATCTCCCTCCGCAGGATAGTCAATAAACACCTTGAGCAAGAAACGATCGAGTTGTGCCTGAGGAAGTGGATAGGTGCCCTCCTGTTCGATCGGGTTCTGGGTCGCTAAAACCAGAAACGGGGGAGAGAGCGGAAAGGTACGGCCTTCGATGGTGACCTGCTGCTCCTGCATCGCCTCCAGGAGTGCCGATTGGGTCTTGGCCGGCGAGCGATTGATCTCATCCGCGAGCAGCAGGTTACAAAACACAGGTCCCTTGCGTACCCGGAAATTCTCGCTCTTCATATCGAACATGATATGCCCGGAGATATCGCTGGGCATCAGATCCGGGGTAAACTGAATACGGCTGAACGCCCCCTTTACCGCAGCCGCCAAACACCGAACCAGTAAAGTCTTGCCCAGACCTGGCACTCCTTCCACCAACACATGCCCTGCCGATAAAAGCGCCAGTGTCACTTCATGTATAACACGCTGCTGACCGATTACCGCACGTGCTATCTCAGCCTCCAGCCCTCTTGCACGTTCTATAATTGACTCATCTAAGCCTGCTTCCGCTACCATTATACTCGTTCCTTTCTGGGTGCAGCACTGCAAAAAGTCGCTGCAGATTGGTTGTGGTTTTGATCAATTGACCTGTATCACCTTGCTCGGAATAGAGTGCCCTGTGTATCGACTCGGCAGTCATACCCGTCTGTTTCGCCAGCCAGTTGCAACGGGCCTTTTGATCCAACGGTTGCAATACAGGGTGGCTGGCCAACCAACGTTTTTCAACCTCCCTACGCGAAGCCTCAAGCAGTCCCACTGACGGGTTGTAGCGCCAGGCAAAGCCTGCACTTGCCTGCAGATGTTCCAACAGATCCCGGTGTTTTGTCATGCGTGGAGTAAGCAGTGGACCGGTGGTGTATTGGAGTTGCCTGATAGCCACTATTCCAAACAGTACCAGGCTGATCATCAGATAAGGTGCATTACGCCACAATAGCGTTAACAGGGATGGCACCTGGGAATCGTACAGCAACCAGGCATCATCCACATCATCGGCAAGGTAGGCCAATAGCAGGGCATGATCCTTTTCACCAATCTGAGTATTGGTTAAAAAATTGTTATCGCTGAGAAAGGTAACCTTGCCCGCGCCCCAGGAAAAACGCAACAGATGGGGGTAAGCATCATCAGGTGATGCAAAATAGGGAGTCTCCCTATCCACACTGAACCACCTGTCCGAATCGAAATCGACCTGCAAAATCACCTCGCTCCACGGCAACATGACCGAACCGGCCTGTTCCCTTTCGTCGAACTCATCCGTTTCTATTCCCACGCCAAAATGTTCCAGGAGCGGATGCCTGCTCCCCTCCTCCACAGCATTGCCGGGGGTCACAACCAGATGCCCGCCACGCTCCACCCAAGCCAAGAGTGAAACCACGCGGGACTCGGGCAGGGGGGGGCCAAGATCTCTCACCAGAAGCAACCCGGATTGTGGCGGTGGTTCGACCAGAAGCTGACGGCCCGAGTGGCTTTGCACAGAGATCCCAAGGCGAGACAGATAGTATTCGGCAGCCAGCAGGGGATTGCGTCTTGCCTCTTTCCCCATGTTGCCGCGAACCTGTTCCGAGACATACTCGAAATTATTCGTAAACCAATGAGCAAAGATCCCTCCTATGAGGACCAGCACTGTCAGACCAAGGGTAATTGGGAGCCTGTTATTGCGCACTGCTCACCCCAAAAAAACCGTGCCAATCACGACACAGCAGCAGCGCCTTCTCTTCCGCTGGCTGGATATGTCCATAGGCTATTTGCTGCCACATGCCGGTAAGTTTGGAGAAGTAAGCGCTGGTCTCATCTGCAATCTCGCCGCGGACCCGGCGCAGGCACTCACCCTCGGTTGCCCCCTCGACGATCTGTATGGCATGGTCATGAACCAGCACCGACAAGGCGGCCCTGTAGAGAAGACTGAATCCGCCTCGATAATCCCCGGCCTGAATCAGGGAGGCGGCCTCTGTGGCCGGGTCCGCCGGTAAACTCTCCGTACGCAGGTCGAGACCGGCAACCTGAGTGGGAATATGTCTGTTGCTGTTGCGTTGAGATTCCCCCCTGCCCTGCAACAGGGAGCGGTTTTGCAAAAACCAATGCAGCAGATAGGCGAGTACGCCGGCCGCAGCCAGCCACATGATCAGCTCAGCGTAAAATGCCATGCTGGCGCCAAAGCCGCCGAGTACCCGCTGTAACCACTCAATCAACCAATTATCATCATCCTGCTCCGACTCCTCTCCAATGAACTTCCAGTGTCCACGCTCTTGGTAGCGTCCGAAATTATCGTCAGCCAATATCTCACTGATCAGATCCCGGGACTCCTGGGAATCCATTTCCAGGGCAGTAGCCGTTCCGGGTTGCACCCCTATGATCGTTAGAGAAGCGGCGAGAAGGAGCGATGCGGCACCCATCAATTGCCTGCGCTGATGGCGTTGAGCCATGTTTCTCAAACCGATTTCAAGGTCCCAGGCCTCCAGCTGACTACGCCGGTTGAGATAGAGGGCAAAGCCTCCGGATACATAAAAGGGAGCGACTATGGACATCGCCAGCAAGGCGCAACCATGATGCAGCCACTCACTCAACGGGTCTGGATCGAAAATGTAACTATGCCAATCGATCCACAGCATCTCCTGAGGGATCAGGCTGATGATGAGTAAAATAAAACCCAGCTCCAATATGATTTCAAAATGGAGTCCTACCAGGGTCAGCCATCCGGCCGCATGTGTGCCTCTGCTGAGAACCCCGATGCGACTGCTGCGATGGTTGCCCTTCAATCCCTCGAGGAGTGCCACCGGCATGACAAAAGAGCGGGATGGATTTAACCGGCTCCAAGTAAGATTGGCGACTAATCGGGGCAGCACAATCTTGAACCCACTGCGATACAGGGTCTTGATCGACGTGGTTTCAGCAAACAGGCGACGACTCAACCAATACAGCAGAGCCGGCTCATAGAGAGGTTTGAACCACCACAGCAGCAGACCAGCCAGCCACAGGGGCAGAGGCAGCAGTGCCAGGATGATCATGACTGGTAGTGCGCTGCAGAGCCACAGGGTCCAAAGCGGTAGGAACCACTTGCGCGCCATGGCAAAACCCAGATCGATGCTCTCCCAAGCCTGCCGTGGTCTCAACTTGATGGCTATCCTAGTGAGGTCCACGCCGCCCCCTGCCCACCAGTAACAGATAGGCGATAACCGTCGTCCAGAGTATTGCCGCCACAACATATTTGGTTGCGGGCTGGATCTGCATGGATGACCAAAAGGCCTCGATAAAGGCCGCTACGAGCAGCATCAGCGCCGCCCCCAGGACCAGCTGCAATGCCTCTTGTGCCTGTTCCTGCAATGCCTGTACGCGGGTCCGCTGTCCAGGTGCAATCACCGCATGCCCAAGACGCAATCCTGCAGCCCCGCAAATGACGATGGCGGTCAACTCGAATGAGCCATGACCGGAGACGAATGGCCAGAAGGTATCGTGATAGCCGAGTTGACTCAAGTGGCCAGCCAGGCCACCGATCACCAAGCCGTTAAACAACAATATAAACAGGGTCCCGACAGCGAATATTATTCCGCTGGCAAAGGTCCTGAAGCCGATTCCGATATTGTTCATGATGTAGTAACCGAACATGGTGAAGTCTGTTTCGGAACTGCGCTCGAGGGCACGACCGAGTCTTTGATTGGTCGGATCGTAACTGCTCTCCATCTGCGCCACAGTGGTTTCATCGATGAGGGTGTAGATCAAATCCTCCTGCAGATAACAACCCACACCCATCACTACAGCCGGTAACAGAAAGAACAGCAAAGCGATGGCGAAATAGCCGCCACTGCGGCGTACGGCACTGGGAAATCCGCTGTAGATAAAGCCAAGTATTCGCCATCGCCACCCCCCCTGCTGACGATAGAGCAAGGAGTGTCCACGCAATACCTGGCCATGCAGCTGCTCAATCAGGGCTGGACTGAAACCGCGACCACGGGCCAGTGCATAGTGACTGCAAAGCTGACGATAGAGGGCGGGGAATCGTAACTGCTCTGACAGGGAACTTTGCCGTTTGCCCCGCGCCCGCCCAAGATCATTCATCAATGCCGCGATCTCATCCCACAGGGACTGGTTTTCCGCTTCGAACTGTTGTTGTCTCATCAGCGTCCCTTGAGAATCCAGTTTGCATAGGCATACAGGGCATCGACCGCTGCACCACCCCTCAAACCTGTTCGTTCGGTCAACAATTCAGCCAGCTCCTGGCGTCGACCCAGGGATAGCTTCTCCCCCCGCTCGGCAAAGGCCAACAAGGTCAGCTGCTCGGATTCTGAAAGTTCAATGGGCGGCTTAGTGGCGATCGCTTGGGGGGGAAGATCCCGTGTTTTCTGCTTATCACGATAGACCACCAGGGTTCCCGCCGCCAGATCACCCAGGCGTTTGAAGCGTCTGTTGACCAGCATGGTCAACAGACCCGTTGCGTAGAGAAAAGGTAGAAAATCAGCGGTTCTCAATAGATTTCTGAGCACCGAGGCACTCGGCGTCACCGGTGTGCCATTGTCCTGTATGACATATATCCCCATGGCGCGTTTACCCGGTGTGGCACCGTTTTGCATCTCGAACACCACAGGATAAAACCACTCAATGAGAAAAAAACCGATTAGAATCAGTGCCATGCCCAGGCCGCCCAAGAGAGACATCACAACCACCAGCACCAGATAGATCACAGCGCGCACTGCGGCATCTATCCCCCAGGCACAGGCACGTACCACTGGCCCGGCCAGGCGATAATCGAGTAACACCCCCTCCGGGATCTCATAACTCAGCAGGGTATCAAGCGGCTCTACAGCATCCTCTTCTATCAGATCAACCTGCATGGATCAGCTATAGTAGATATCCCGATAGGCCGCATAGATGGCGGCGATCAGGATCGGGGAGACGATCAGCAGTCCCAGGCCGAAGGGGATAACACCGACAATCATCAGCCCAATCGCAGCCAAACTGTAGAGAAAAAACGGTAGGATATTCTTCATGCAACCCATGAAGCTTGCCTTCATCGCCTCCCAAGCAGACATATCGTTCAATGCAACCAACGCCGGAGCAAACAGGTAGGCCATAACAATCGGAATAAACAGCAGGGATGCGATCAGTAATCCAATCACGAATGTGGATGAGAAGAACATCATAGCCATCGCCTCAGGATCGGCTTGTTGCGTAGCCAAGCTTCCGATACTGCCGAACATGAAGAGGGCAAATCCGACAACAAACAGGATCATAAAGATAAGATAGAAGACACCCACCAGTATCCCTTGTCCCGCATTGTTGGCGAATCCGGCAAACAGATGGCTGACAGATATATCGTCCCCCTGGTCTTGCTCATAACAGCCGATCATCAGACCGGCCAGCAACACTGGGGTCAGAACGTTGACAATCAGGGCACCCAGGATGGGCACCATACTCAGCACAAAGGTCAAAACAAACCAGATGACTATGATAGCAATCCAAGTCAATGGTGCCTGTTTGAAATGCCACCAGCCTCTTGTGATCCATTTGAATCCATTCCCCGCGGACACACCATGAGGTCCAGTCATATCCCCTTCCACAGGCTGCACCAGCTCAGCTTCCGGTGTGGTGTAGGGATTCTCTTCGGCTTTACTGTCGCTGTTTACCTGATTGACCTGAGTGGCCAGATCGGCCTCTCTCGCCTGAGCCGCTTTATATTTGGCCGCCACGATACCGCAGTTCTGGCAAATCCCCATCTGCATGTTCAAGGAGCCACACTTCGGACAGCGATCAGCGGTGGGATTCATAGTGGGATCCAACACCTCGGTAGCATCATCATCCCCATTATCGATTGCCGCGAGAGTTAGTTCGGAGGAGTTGTCGAGCATCACTGTATCCTCCACCGGCGGTTTTGGATCGATTTCGATGATCAGACCCAACTTTTCTAGGGACTCCTGATACTTCTCCGCCTTTTCCAGATCGATATCCCTTTTCAAGGCCACCGAGCGACCGCTGACAATCAGCTTTTTGGCCTTTTCCGGTCCCAGTCTGAATTTTTCACTGAACAGGGCAATGATCCGATCCTGGTTTGTTCCTGGTTTCAGCTTGCCGGTATAGATGACTTTATATACTTCTGACATTACCCCTTGCTCCGGTAGACCCCATTGGAATGATCAGACCTATGCATCCCATTCTCCATATAAACGGCAACATGTGCCTGTTCTTAAATCGGGACAGGATCAGGCAGAGCATAACCAGGCCTCATCCATGCCACGCAAGTCAATGATTATTAAAGCAAATCCCAAATACGATGTCAGTTATGCTGCAATTTACTCCGCATATCGAGTTGACTATGATCAATAAATCTGCAGTTTTTTAGTCGGTTTTCGACTGAGATGTCGCCGATGATGGTTACCCAATATCCTTTTGTCATCCCCTTGCATCCCCTCAACCCTAGAGTCGCTATAGAAAAAAGCGGAACATTTATCCCAGCAGCGGACTGGATAGATCGAGGGTAAATTCCCTTTAGTGCATAGTGTCCGCCAGATCCCCCCACTTATGCAATAAGTTACAACACATCGAGCGTCAAAAACTCAAATGGAATCCTCAATTACGCCCTCCAGCAGGGTGATTATCTCATCTGTTGCCTGTTTTGCATTGCCGGCGAGATGTGGTGAACGATAGGCAACATAAACCTGCTCCGGATCTGCATGCTTTACATAGACGGCAATGGTGAACGGGCATATGGCAATATTCTCAGGGGATGCCTGGGCCATCTTGTGGGATAGCAAGGCACTGCAAAACTCAACCGATTCAGCCTTGGAAAATACCTCGCTGTAACCCAGATCCGGCGCGGTGCGATTCAACATATCACTCACATGCAGGGTACCGCTGACCAACAACCCTCTTTCGATTATCGCCATCTTGATGTTCTCCAGGACATCCTCGAAGGGTTCTTCCGACTTGTAGACTTTTATCGGAGAGGGGGTTTCGACAGGTCCGTTTGCCATACATAGACTGGTGAAGAGGTACAGCATACAGAGTGCCGCTAAAACACGCATAATTATACTCCCGAGGTTGTCTGCTCCTGCAGCTTGCCGCGATGATACTGGAGCCACAGTATGCCTCCAAGCAACAGCAGCGGCGGTATCAGGAACCAACCCCTATGGGGCTGATCCCCCTGACTGTAGTAACCGGTAATCCGATGCTCGAATCCAGCCATCAGACCGGCCTGCTCGGCCGCGCTGAGGAAGCCGATATCGATAACACGAAGGGTATCGCCATCTGGCTCGGTAATAAAGCCCAAGCTCTCCAGGTAACCTCCTGCCGATGATGCAGGTTTTGCAAAAAGGATCTCCCGGGTCGACATCAGGCCATCTATATCTTCCACCTCAAGCTGTAGCCGCACCTTAGCCTCCGTCGGTAGGGAATCGATATATGATTCCACATCCTGCACAGGCTGCCACAGCTTGGCGGGGAAGAGATATCCCTGCAAAAAGTCGGGGCGGAAGAGGGAAAAAACGAGCAACAACAGCACCAGTGTCTCCCATAGGCGATTACGCACCAGCAACCAACCCTGGGTTGCTGAAACAAACAGCAACATGGCCGTGACACCTTGAATTACAACCATCAGAAGCTCGAACGGGCCATCGATCCCAATCAGCAGCAGATTGGTATTGAATATGAACATGAATGGCAGTATTGCCGTGCGGATATCGTAATAGAAGGATTGGAGGCCTGTTCTGATCGGATCACCGTTCGAGATACCGGCCGCCGCATAGGCAGCCAATCCCACGGGTGGCGTATCATCGGCCAGGATACCGAAATAGAAAACAAACATGTGCACGGCCACCAGTGGTATATCCAAGCCGTGGGCGGCCGAGAGCTGCACGATCACCGGCGCCATCAGTGTGGAGACAACGATATAATTAGCGGTTGTGGGCAGACCCATCCCAAGAATCATGCAGATCAAGGCGGTTAACAGCAGCATCAGGAACACCGAACCGAGAGAGAGGGTCTCGACCAATTCCCCCATCACCTGCCCGATACCCGTCAGACTGACTGTACCAACCACGATCCCCGCAGTCGCGGTCGCCACACCGATGCCGATCATGTTTCGCGCACCGTTCTCCAGTCCAACTATCAATGCATCAAAGCCCTGGCGAAAACCGTGGATTCCAGCGTTACCCTGGTACAGGGCACGCAGCCCTTCCTGGGTCAGTTGAATCACTATCATCAAGCAGATGGAGTGGAACACAGCGGTGGCTGGTGAGAGGCGCAACATTATCAGACACCAGACCAGCACCAGGATTGGAAGCAGAAAGTGAAGTCCTCCCAGCAGTGCTGTAGTGACAGTCATGGTTTCAGCTGATTGCTGCTCACGTGCGCGCAATCCACAGCGCACCTCGCAATAGATCAGCAAGCCATAAAAGAACAGAATCAATCCAGCATTGGCATAGAAACTGTAACTGCCAAACAGGCTGCTCAGCGTAGTAAGCAGCCAATAGGCCAGAAACAGGAAACAGCTCACCCCCGACAGGGTCAACCCCCAACCCAGCAGTCGCTGCTTGACAGTTACGGCTCTGATGCGCTTCTCTGCCTGCATCCCGGCCTTGACCGCCTCCAGGTGTACCAGGTACATAAGACCGATATAACTCAATACCGCTGGCAGAAAGGCATGTTTTATCACCTCGAGATAGGAGATATTCAGGTACTCCACCATCAGGAAAGCGGCCGCCCCCATCACCGGCGGCATTATCTGACCATTGGTCGAGGCTGCCACCTCGATGGCGCCGGATTTCTCTGCACTGAATCCCACCCGCTTCATCAGCGGAATGGTAAAGGTACCGGTGGTGACCACGTTGGCGATGGAGGATCCCGATACCATACCGGTCAGTCCCGATGCCAATACTGCAGCCTTCGCCGGGCCTCCACGTCGATGCCCGACCAGGGCATAGGCGACACGGATGAAATAGTGACCACCTCCCGCCTGTTCCAGCAGGCTGCCAAACAGCACGAACAGAAATACGAAACCGGCGGAGACGCCCACAGCGACACCGAAAACACCCTCCGTCGACAACCATTGATGGGATGCGACCCGGGCTAGCGAGGCGCCCTTGTGGGCAAGCAGATCGGGCAACCAGGGTCCGGCGAACGTATAGCCAAGGAAACAGACCCCGATCACCATCAATGGCCAACCCAGAGCGCGCCGTGTGGCCTCCAATAACAGCAGTAAACCCAATATGGCGACAATGACATCCCAGGATGTGGGCGCGCCTGAGCGGTCTGCCAATGCCTCATAGAAGAGGAACAGGTAGATGGCACAGATGGCAGCGGCGAAAGCGAGCAACCAGTCGATATAAGGTATCTCGTGAGTAATCACCTTGCGGCGGGGAAAAGAGAGATAGGTCAGAAAAATTGCGAACGCGAGATGGATGGACCGGACCTCGGTGTCATTAAAGACCCCGATACCCAAACTGAACGGCACCGGCGAAGCGACCCACAGCTGAAACAGGGCCCAGGCCAGGGCTGTCCCCAGCAGCACCTTGCGTGCAAAGCCTTTCGGCCGCCTACCGCCAAACTCGGCCGCCTCGACCAGTTCAAGCTGCAGTTTATTGTTTTGCGCTTGGTTCATCGCGGTTCAGACACACAACCCCTGGTCGGGTGGGTAATAGAATAATGGGCGTCCTTAATCTCCGCTTAGCAAGCCCTTCTCTTTATAGTAACGCAGCGCACCGGCATGGAAGGGAGCGGAGTTTCCCTGCAGCATCTCCTCGGCCTGGAGATGGGAAAAAGCGGGATGCAGTTTTCTGAAAACCGGTAGATTCTCAAACACGGCCTTGACCAACTGGTAGACAACCTCCTCGTCCACCGTCGCGGATGTCACCAAGGTTGCCTTGACCCCGAAGGTAGAGGTCGCACTCTCAGTACCTCGGTACATGGCTGCAGGAATGCTTGCGTGAGCATAGTATGGATTGGCGGCGATCAGTGCATTCACCACATCACCGCTTACCGGCACCAAATGCGCATCACAGGCGGTAGCTGCCTCTTTGATTGACGCATTCGGATGGCCCACCGTGTAGATCATGGCATCGATTTTATTATCGCACAGTGCCCTGGCCTGCTCAGTGGCCTTCAGTTCTGAGGCTAATTTAAACACATCCTTGCTCCAGTTATATTCGTTCATCAGCACTTCCATGGTGCCGCGTTGCCCAGAACCCGGATTACCGATATTGACCCGCTTGCCCTTCAGATCGGTGAACACCTTGATATGACTATCGTCACGCGCCATCACGGTAAACGGTTCGCTGTGAATGGAAAAAACTGCGCGCAGGGACTTGAATGGGCCCTGCTGGCTGAATTTCGAAGTGCCATTGTAGGAATGGTATTGCCAGTCTGACTGAGCCACACCGAAATCGAGTTCACCGCTGGCAATGGTATTGAGATTAAAGATCGAGCCACCAGTGGACTCCACGGAACAACGAATACCATGGCTATCCCGACCTTTATTCAGCAGCCGGCAAATGGCCCCTCCGGTTGGATAGTAGACACCTGTCAATCCTCCGGTACCGATACTGGTAAAGCGTTGCTCGGCCGCGATACCGAGCATTGGCAACAACAACAGCCATAGGGTGATAAGTTTGCTCATAGATCCTCCTGCTAATTGTGGCAACGATACTGCATCTAGGGCGTAAAATCTAAAGGAAGCCTTTTACAGCCTGAGCAAAAAGCAGTGGTTGCTCTGCATATAACCAATGTCCGGCACCATGCAGCATGCGTTTTCGATAATGGGGAAAGAGCTTGCCTATCCTTTCCCGATAGGCATCAATGACGTAATCCGATCTCTCAGCATGAATGAAGAGTACCTCACCGGCGTAGATACGCCTGCCTGGCTGGGGAAATCCGATTAAATCCGGAATCGCCTTACGCAACACCTCAAGATTGAATCGCCACGACCAACCTTCGGGTTGTTTGACAAGATTCTGCAGCAGATATTGTCGCACACCCCTATCTACCACCCACTCGGCCAGCCGCTGATCTGCCGCATCCCGGTGCTGAATCTCATCCAGCGGCATTCCGCTTAATCCCTGAAAGATACTATCGAAACTGTGTGCATAGGCCACCGGTGCAATATCTGCAACCACCAGCTTTTTAATCCGCTCAGGTTGTTGCAAGGCCAGCCACATAGCAACCTTGCCTCCCATACTATGTCCCAGCAGGCTTACCTCACCGACAGCCAAATCATCGATCAGTTGCAACAGATCCCCGGCCATAACCCCATAGTTCATACATTCATGGTGGGGAGACCTGCCATGATTGCGCAGGTCAGGAGCGATGATATGGAAATCATCCTCGAGATGTTTCACAACCCCCATCCAGTTATTGGCCGATCCGAAGAGGCCGTGTAAGAGACAGAGCGTTGGCTGATCCGGATTGCCGAACTCACGACAATGTAATGTGACCGCATGCTCTTTCATGACAGGTCAAGGGATTCCGGATGGGGGCGAAACAGCAATTCCTGCTCAACCATGCAGAGGATCCCCCGGGCAATCAACTGGGAATCCTCACCTTGCTGTGTAAGTCTATGGATAAGCTGTCGGCCGCTGAATCCATCTGATAAGTGAGTGGCTTGCGCTAACTTGTCCAATGCCCAAGTCTATTTTCGTTTCTTCGGCGGCAGCAGATCGGTAATCGAGCCTTCTGCCATCTCCGCGGCAAAACAGATGGTCTCATTCAAGGTTGGATGAGGATGTATGGTCAATCCGATATCCTCAGCATCGGCCCCCATCTCCAAGGCAAGTACGGTTTCACCGATCAACTCACCGGCGTTCGGACCGACGATACCTGCACCGAGAATCCGTTTCGTGCTCGGATCGAAAAGCAGTTTAGTCAAACCCTCGTCGCGACCGATACCCAGGGCACGACCACTGGCCGCCCAGGGGAAAGCACCCTTCTCATAGGCTACACCCTGGGCCTTGGCATCGGTTTCCGTCAGCCCCATCCAGGCAACCTCCGGGTCGGTATAGGCCACCGACGGCACGGTCATGGGGTCGAAGCTGGCCGGCAGACCAGCGATGACCTCTGCGGCAACCTTGGCCTCATGGGTCGCCTTGTGAGCGAGCATGGGCTGTCCAACCACATCACCAATGGCGTAGATATTCGGGACATTGGTACGCATATGCTCATCGACAGGGATAAAACCTGCATCATCAACCGCCACACCTGCCGTTTCCGCATTGATCTTCTTGCCGTTGGGGGTACGACCGACAGCCACCAGCACACGATCGTAGGTCTGCGGCTTCTCTGGTGCCTGCTTACCCTCGAAGGTCACCTTCAAGCCGCTTTTCAGGGCCTGGATATCGGTAACCTTGGTACCCAGCATGATCTGTCTGTAGCGTTTTGCAATGCGCTTCTGCAAGGGGCGTACCAGGTCTGTATCACAACCCGGAATCAAGCCATCCTGCAGTTCCACCACATCGATCTCACTGCCTAGGGTACTGTAGACTGTGGCCATTTCGAGTCCGATGATGCCTCCACCAACGACCAACATGCGCTTTGGGATATCCGCAAGGGCCAGGGCCCCGGTAGAATCGATCAGACGCGGATCATCATTGGGAAATCCAGGTATCTGCACCGGGCTGGAGCCACAGGCAATAATGGCGTCGTTGAATCCAATTGAGACAGAGCCGCTGGCTGTCTTGACTGCGATCCTGTTTGGCGATTCAAAGCGGGCAACCCCATGCACCAATTCCACCTTGCGTTGCTTGGCCAGTTGCCTCAGACCACCGGTCAGACGTTTCACCACCTTATCCTTGCCAGCGCGTAGCTTATTCAGGTCAATCTTCGGCTTACCGAAGCTGATCCCCATGCTGGCCATCTCTGCCGCCTCATTGATCACATCAGCCGCATGCAGCAATGCCTTGGAGGGTATGCAGCCCACATTCAGGCATACCCCACCCAAATCATCGTAACGTTCAATCAGAACCACTTTTTTACCCAGATCAGCTGCCCTGAAGGCCGCCGTATAACCACCCGGCCCGGCACCCAGCACGACCACGTCCACCTGCTTGTCGGCACTGCCCCTAACCGCCTCGGAAACAGGTGCCTTGGTCGGTGACGGTTTATCATCCAATGCGCTGTCTTGAGACAATTCAAGCTTGAGTATCTTCCTACCCATGGAGATTTTGTCGCCGACCTTGACATGCAGATCCTTCACCACACCTGCATAAGGAGAAGGTATATCCATGGTTGCCTTATCACTCTCCAGGGTGAGGATAGAATCTTCCGCTTCGATCCTATCTCCTACCGCAACCAATATCTCAATGATATCCACCTGCTCAAAATCACCGATATCGGGTAGGGTAATCTCTACGATGCCGCTCATGGACGCTCCTCGGTCTATTGTTGTAACTATTCTCCCCATTTATAGCACTTCTGCATGACGGATCGTAGCCGAACAATCGGAATTCAGCGGCGAAAGGAGGATAAAGGGTGATTTTAGTTGGAATCTCGATCCAATCGGGTCACAAAGTGCCGGTGCCTTGAATGTCCCGTTGCAACCAAGCCGTCATGTTACTGGCGGTCATCGGTTTTGCATAGTAGTAGCCTTGCAGATTTGTACATCCATTCTGCACAAGAAATCCGGCCTGCGCTTCGGTCTCGACACCCTCTGCAATCAATCCCAGATTCAAACTGCTCGCCATGGCGACAATCGTCTTCACCAGCGAGGCGTCTTCGGCATCATCGGGTAGGTCACTCACAAAAGAGCGATCGATCTTGAGGAGATCCACAGGGAACCGCTTCAGATAACTGAGTGAAGAATAACCGGTTCCAAAGTCGTCTACCGCGAGATTGACACCTAGTGTTTTAAAGCCTGAAAGCCAGGTAATCGCTTCTTCCGTATCTCTCAACAGCAGGCTTTCGGTAATTTCCATGGTCAGCACGTCCGGATCAAGATTCGTGTCATGCAGGACCTGTTGCAGAAAGTCTATCTCCAAGCCTAGCTCACGCTGGCGGCTGGAAAGATTGACCGCCAGTCTAAGGTCGCTATGCCCCGACTTCTGCCACTTGCTTAACTGGTTACAGGCGCCCTTTATCACCCATTCACCAATCGGAGCGATCAATCCGCTATCTTCAGCCAACGGTATAAAAACATCGGGGCCGATGATACCTCTATGGGGGTGATTCCAACGCAACAGCGCTTCAACGCTTATCACCCTGCCAAACTCGGCATCCACAACAGGCTGATAATAGATCTCCAGCTCAGAGCGTTGAACTGCAAGTCTCAAATCAAGTTCCAGTTGCTGTCGCTCCAAAGTCCGCTGCTGCATCGAGGCGGTAAAAAACTGATAGTTGTTTCTGCCACGATCCTTGGCCTGATACATTGCCATATCCGCATTTCTCAAGAGTGAATCCGCATTCATTGCATCATCAGGAAATATGGTTATACCAACACTCGCACCAATGAAAATTTCACGCTCATAAAGAGTGAATACTTTGGTAATTCTATCGATTACTTTTGTGGCGATGTTGGCCACTGCGTCCATATCATTCACGTCCTGCAGTAATATCACGAACTCATCACCACCAAACCGGGCAATGGTATCCGATTCCCTGATACAGTCACTGATACGCTCAGCGGCGAGCTGCAGCAATTCATCCCCCATGACATGGCCGAATGTATCGTTTACCATCTTGAATTGATCTAAATCGACAAACAGAATGGCCAGCTTCCACTTTTCTCTGTGTGCTGATCCGATAGCCTGTTTCAGGCGATCGGAGAACAAAGAACGATTGGGCAACCCGGTCAAGGCATCGTAGTTTGCCTGATAAAGGATCTGCTCCTCATTCTCTTTATGTTTGGAGATATCCGAAAAGACCGCCACATACTCTTTCGCGATACCCTCTTCATCAGGGATTGCCGCTATTGACAGCCATTCCGGAAATACACTGCCGTCCTTGCGACGGTTCCAGATCTCACCTGACCAGTAGCGTTTATGCAAGATCGAATCCCAGAGCTCTTCATAGAAGCTTTCATCATGTCTGCCGGAACTGAGCATACTTGGCGGCTGACCGATGACCTCCTCGGGAGAGTAACCTGTAATACGTGAAAACGAGGGGTTGACGGTCTTGATCATATTGTCGGCATCGGTGACCATGATTCCTTCCTGGGTCGTATCGAACACCGTTGCATTCATGCGCAATTGATCTTCAGCACGTTTTTGTGCCGTGACATCCTCTTTTACCGCGATAAAGTGGGTAATCTGCCCCCTGTCGTCTCGCAGTGGCGATATTGATGCCGACTCCCAGTAGATCGAGCCATCCTTGCGCTTATTGTGAAATATACCGCGCCACTCCCTGCCGGCCAGTAAGGCATCCCACATTGCTTTGTACTCTTCCTTGGTCTTATCACCACTTTTGAGTATGCGTGGATTCTCGCCTACCACCTCTTCCGCACTGTAACCGGATACCTTTTCGAAACGCGGATTTACATACTCGATAACACCCTTGGTATTCGTTATCATCACCGACGCGGGACTCTGCTCCAGCACCCTGCCGAGCTTTCTTAAATCGACTTCAGCCTGCTTTGTCTCTGTGATATCGCTCCTGACACAAACAATGCCGCCTTCATTGGTATAACTATTACTTGCAAGATACCAAGCACCATTGTCGATCTGTTCCAGGTACTGTCCCATGGGCATCGACTCAAAAATCGGCTCACCCTCGAGGCTCAAAGCCTTGATCCGATTACCCGTAACCGATTGCAATGCATCGATATTGACGCCTTCTTTGATCCACTCCTTCAGCCAGGAGTAAAACTCAGTAAAACGTCGGTTGTACAATACCAGGTGACCCTCCGCGTCAAACAGTGCAAAAGCTTCCGAAAGATTGTCTACCGCATCACGTAGCCGGAACCATGCTCGATTGACTTCATGGTGCGCAGTCTGCAGGCGCCTTATCAACTGCCAAAGACTCAGCAACAAGATGATTACAAATGCTGAAAGCGTCATGATCAAGTGTCTTTTGTTGGTGGTTTCATCCACCCGGCTTTGCTCATGTCTTGAATGTATAAGTTCGAAATACTCCTGTGTCGGGATAGCCAAATAGCGCGCCTTCAAAGCCCCAAGCCGTGTCAAGTCTTCCAGGTTGGATTCCATATGGAAGAGTACATGTTCAAATTTCCGCTTGCTTTCCGGTGAAGAAAACACATGGCTCTTCAGGTCCTTCAATGTTGCATTGAAGTCATCCAACTGCGTATCGGAATAGAAGAGATCATAGGCCAACAGAGAGTTGAGCAATTGTAAAATATCCTGGTAGACCTCGGGGTCCTCAGATTTCAGCTCTTGTGCGGCAGTAGGAAGATAGAGGATACCGTTGCGCACCACTGCTGCCTGAAATTTGATCTTTTCGAGAACAGACTGTTTCTCATCCATACCACCCCAGTACTGTTCTGTAAGGTCAAGTAAAGTGTTGTCATCCACTTCCGCCACTTTGACGTTAATCTTTTTACGCAACTGACGAAGACGATCGTTGGTCTGCACCAGTGGATCATATTGATTCAACAGAAATGAGGTGATTCTCAGGACATCCCGATCGAGACGCGCATCCGTCTCCTTCAACTGCAGCAGGTCATTTGAGAGTTCTGCGTAATGTTGGGTTTCATTATCCCAATAGACGACCAGCAGTAGAACAAACGCAATCCAAAGCGATACTAACAACATACTGCGTTTGTTATACAGCTGTTTGAGCATATTCATGGCTTTAACCTTATATGCTCACCAACCAAGGTGTAGAGGAAGGATATGATATCCTCGATATCATCATCCGGTAGCTCACGACCCAATTGGTAACGACCCATGATCCGTATCGCTCCCTCAAGGGTTGGCTCGGATCCATCATGAAAATAGGGTGGATTGATTGCCGCCAGGCGCAAACTGGGTACTTTGAAGTAGTGCTTGTCTTCACTCAGCTTGGTGACATTATAACGACCCAGGTCAGCGTCTGTGATTTCGCGGTGCATATCCTTAAAATAGTCTCCCTTCGCACCCATTATGCCAAACATGTTACCACCCACATTCACACCCTGGTGACAACTGACACAACCATAACTCTTAAACAGACGATAACCGCGCAGCTCCTGCTCGGTGAGTACCCTTTCCTCCCCCTTGAGCCACCGATCAAAACGTGAATTGACAGTGACTAGAGAACGCTCAAAGGCCGCTATGGCAGCAGCAATATTTTCCCCGGTCATACCATCATGAAACAGTTCTTCGAACTCCTCCATGATGGCTGGGTCTTTACTCAGTTTGGAAATGACCTCCTCCCAGTTGGAGTTCATCTCGATAGGATTATGCACAGGACCGGGTGCCTGTTCCTCCAAT
>NATW01000171.1 GCA_003094555.1 gamma proteobacterium symbiont of Ctena orbiculata | reverse complement strand
GGTAAATAGTAGCGAACCAAGGGGGCAAAACATGCATTTTTTATAATTCGGTTATAACGATTTTATAACCAGAATATCACGATTGAGCTCTCTGTACCGGGAATAAACTTTGGCATTATCCAATTATGGCTATGTAACTGCATGATTTGAAAGGTCGCTTGGGTTGGCGCGAAGAGAATAAGCACAGTTTGGATCATGTTATTAACAATATCCAGTACCCAAAAAATGGCTATTTTTGAATTACACTAGAGCAAAGAGCGAGAGTCGATAACAACTCGCCGATGTGAAGTGACTGATTAAACAAATCCATAATCTGAGGAGTAGACAATGAATAAAACGACCACCTCCGCAATCGTCGCGGGCGCCATCACCACGGCACTCACTCTCTCACCCATGAGTGTGGCAAATGCTGCCGATACCGAGAAGTGTTACGGTGTTGCCAAAGCGGGAAAGAATGATTGTGCAGCCGGCCCCGGTACCAGTTGTGCAGGAACCTCTACCACTGATGGCCAGGGAAATGCCTGGATGCTCGTGCTCAAAGGCACTTGTGAAAAGATTGTAGGCGGCAGCCTGGCAGCGAAATAGTTGGTGTCATCCAACCATGAATGATGACTCACTGAAAAAGGTGGCAGCCCCGGTACCCGAGAGGGCCGGGGCTGGTTTGAAGCCAAGGCACTATCAGGCGATCATTGAACAACAGCCGGATATCGGATGGTTCGAGGTCCACCCGGAGAACTACATGGGCCGGGGTGGTCCGGCCTTGGCTTACCTTGAGCGAATCCGTGCCGATTATCCAATCTCCCTGCACAGTGTCGGCACTTCACTCGGAAGTCACCTGCCTCTGGACAGAGAACATCTGCAGGGTCTGAAGGCCTTGGTCGACCGGTTCGAGCCTGGCCTGGTATCGGAACACCTATCCTGGAGCCATGGCTATGAGTGGTATACCCACGACTTGATGCCACTCTTCTATACCGAACAAACCTTGCAGCTGATCGTGGAACATATCGACCAGGTTCAAGAGTGTCTTGGTAGGACAATCCTTATCGAAAACCCTTCGACTTATCTGCAGTTCAAACAAAACGAAATACCGGAACATATCTTCTATGTGGAGGCAGCCAAACGTAGCGGTGCAGGCCTGCTTCTGGATATCAACAATGTTTTCGTCTCCTGCGGCAACCATGGTTGGTCCGTGGACGAGTATATGTCGGTGGTTCCCCACGAGATGGTGGCAGAGATACATCTCGCCGGACATTCCATACAAGAGCTGGAGGGAGCGACTCTTCGTGTGGATGATCATGGTTCACCGGTTTGCCAAGAGGTATGGCAATTGTATGAAAACTATATCAACAGCAACGGCGCGGTACCCACGTTGATTGAGTGGGACAGCAATATCCCTGAATTTCCCGAACTGTTCAGGGAAGTCAGCTTTGCTGAAGAGTTTCTCAGGGCAAACCTTGAGCCATATCATGAAGCCACTGTCTGAATTACAACAGATGTTTTGTGATGGTCTTCGTTCATCGGCGCCCCCTTCAAAGGCGCTCCTCGATGAAATCGTGGATGATGGTCTCCAGTTGCAGAGATTCAACGTCTATAGAAATAACTTCATTGTTTTAAACGGTGATGCCCTTGCCGATATGTATCCGGTTATCAAGCGATTGATTGGTGATCAAGCCTTCCGTGTTCTGGCGACAGCCTACGTACGTGAACATCCACCCATGGATCGCACACTGCTCCTGTATGGTGAGCAATTTGCAGATTTCCTTGCGGCAGTTCCAGAGCTCTCAGGGTTGGCGTATCTGGCTGATGTGGCAAGGTTGGAGTTTGCCTGGACCGCCGCCTATCACGCGGATGATGCATCACCCTTGGAGCAACGGCAGATCACCAGCCTGTCCCCGGATGAGCTGGAAAACCTTCATTTGCGGCCGCACCCTTCGATGCACTGTATTGCCTCCGACTATCCCCTTTATCGTATCTGGTCTGTCAACCAGAGTGATGGAGTGGATGAAACCATCTCCCTTGATCAGGGTGGATCGCATATCGTCGTGATACGTCCCAAGGTAGAGGTGGAAGTCAGGGAAGTGTCCGCTGGCGCTCTAACGTTTCTGCAGCGGCTGGCCTGGGGCGATGCCATTGGTGAAGCATATTCCCAAGCGACTAAAGTAGAACCGGAGTTTGACCTGAATAGCTATTTTGCCCGACATCTATTCGATGGCACTTTCTGCTCGCTGTGAGTTTTGGAATCTGAATCGTCCGCAAATACGTAACAACAGTAGGCTCAATAACAGACAAAGACAGGATGGTTGATTACCATGAACGCACTCATCGATACATTTCAAAGGCTTTTCGACTTTGTTGGCAGGTCCATCCCGGAGTGGGGGCTTGGACTGCTGGCCAGAGGGGCAATTGCCTATACTTTCTGGTCGTCCGGCCGGAGTAAGGTTTCAGGTTTTCTGGATATCTCCGATTCAACCTTCCTGCTATTCGAACACGAGTATGGGGTACCGTTGATCCCGCCGAGTATCGCTGCCCATATGGCGACCTATGCGGAGCACTTTTTTCCTATATTACTGGTCCTGGGTCTGTTCACCCGTTTTGCCGCTCTGTCATTGTTGATCATGACGGCAGTGATCCAGCTGTTTGTCTATCCGGACGCCTGGAACGTGCACATGTGGTGGGCCTTGGCGATGCTCTACCTGATGCGCCATGGGGGTGGTTTGATTTCTCTGGATCACCTGTGGCGAAGATGAGTCGTCATTTTAATTCTGTTGTCTTTAATTCATTACAAATAGTGATGCCACGGTTTATTCTTGTGTGAATGAAGCGTCCTGGAAAGTGCGGTTTCTCATGAAAATCCTGTCAAAACAGGTGATAAGCACCTGTCTGTTGCTTTTGCGGTAAGCAACTAACAAATCTACTATAATTACAATCTAATAATAAACACAAACTGTCAGGGTGAAGGCCGGTATTTTCATGGAAGCAGATCATAGGAAACCTAACTTCAAGCAATCAATGGGGCAGGGTAGAGTAAAGAGGCTCACCTTGATCCCATCCATGAGTCATATCCGTAGACATATATTGGCGATGCTGCTGCTGTTTACACTTTCACCGGCGACTGGCTCCGAGTGGATATACACCGTCGTCGATGGGGATAATCTCTGGGATTTCAGTGAAAAGTATTTGGACAGCGTGTTGCGGTTTGAGAAGTTGAGGAAATTAAACAATATTAAGAATCCGAAACGCTTGCAGCCGGGCTCCTGGCTCCGGGTGCCGATGAAATGGATAAGAAGCAACGCTGTACCGGCAACACTTGCGGATCATGAAGGCCAAGTGCAACTTACTCGGGCAGACGGATCTCTGGTGTCACCAATCAAGGCGGGCACCCTGATTCGTCTTGGCGACCAACTAAGGACAGGACCGAAAAGCAGCGCTGCCATCCTGTTTGCGGACAATAGTGCCTTGACCCTTCACAGCCATGGAGAAATGAAGTTTGATCATCTGAGTGCCCATGGCGAGACGGGCATGGTCGATTCCAGGTTGCGTTTGATCGAGGGACGTCTGCAAACAAAGGTGCGGCCATCTGCGGGGCCGGGCTCTCGTTACGAGATCTATACACCATCGGCGATCAGTGCGGTGCGCGGTACCGTATATCGTGCAGCCGTAACCGGCAACGGAACCGGCTCCAATATCGAGGTGTTGGAAGGAAAGGTTGAGGTGAGCGGGGGTGAGAAGCAGCAACTGGTTGGCGCTGGATTCGGCACCCATATTGAGCAAGGCAAGGCACCGACAGCGCCGGTGAAACTCTTGCCGCCACCCACGTTTAATCCGATCCCCGGGGTTGTGCGTCAATTCGATTGGCGATTGCAATGGGATACGATTGAGGGGGCGGTGAACTACCGCATCGAGGTCAGCCGGGATCGGGAGTTGGCGGTGCTGACCTGGGATCAACTGACGGATCAAACCCACCTCCCACTTCCAGAACTGCCGGACGGTGAATATTGGGTCAGAGTCCGGGGAATAGATGCCAATGGTCTGGAGGGTAACAGCCGCGTCGCCTCTGTGTTACTCGATACCCAACCGCAAGCGCCGCTGTCACTCAACCCGCCGGATGGGACGATTCAGAGAGGCAGCGGGATAGAGCTGCAATGGACCAAATCTGAAGATGCGGATAGGTATCTTCTGGAGATCGCCACCGATCAAGGCTTTGAACAGATCGTGCATCGCATGGGGGATTTACAGGAAACCCGTTATCAAGCCCATATCATCACCGAGCCAGGCACCTACTATTGGCGTGTCACCAGCATTCTCGATACCGAGTTTGGTCCGCCCGGTGTTGTACGTTCATGGCAACTGAGACCGGCCCTTGAAGCGGTAAATTCCAACATTGAGACAACAGATGACAAAGTGACTGCGTCTTGGCGGCATGCGACAAATGGTCAACTCTACCAGGTGCAGCTGGCACTCGATTCAGAGTTCAGCAGCCTCGAGCTGGATCAGAAGACCGATCAGCCGGAGGTCAGTTTTGATCAACTGCATGGTCAGGTTCGTTACTTGAGAGTGCGTGCCATCGATGCCGATGGTTATCAAGGGCCATGGGGGAGTGTGCAGCGTATTGAGCCACCCCTGGATCAGGGTATCTGGGCCATACCGATACTCTTTGTCTTAGGTCTGTTGTTTATTTAGCGGGATGCTCTACCCACTGATAAAAAAGCTCTATCAGCGGGGAATCATCCCGGTTGTCACGCTGATAGTACTCGCCTATTTAATCAGTGGTAATGCCGCTGTGCAACGCATCGATCTTCTTCTGTATGACTACTTCCTCAATCTGCAGGACAACCGAGTCAGTGATGAAGTGCTTGTGGTCGCCATCGATGATGCCAGCCTGAACAATCTTGGTCAGTGGCCCTGGTCACGGCGGGTGCATGGTCAGATGCTCGACCGCCTCACCGATATGGGGGCCAAAGCCGTTGCCTTCGACATCCTGTTCGCTGAATCCGAGACCGCTGATTCCCAGGCGGACAGCACATTCGCACAAGCCATCGAACGGAATGGTCGAACGGTACTGGTGGTTGCTCCAAGTAATCCAGGGCCGGAAATGCCGATCACCGAGGTGCTGCCGCTGACCCTGCTGGCAGAGGCAGCAGCTGGTGTGGGGCATGTGGACTTCGAGATAGACAGAGATGGTTTATGCCGCAGTTTCTATCTCAATGCCGGTATCAATGATGCACATTGGCCGGCGCTTTCGCTGGCACTGTTACAAGTAGCGGGTGTGTCACCCCTGGCGGAGCAGGTAGATGGAAATCAGGATCCACATGTTGAACATATAGGGTGGATACGCGATAGACGTTTTCTGATTCCCTTCGATCCCAATCCCGATGCTGTTAAGGTTTTGTCTGCACATATTTTATTGAGTGATGATGAGGCGGCGTCATTGGTCAAGGATAAGTATGTTCTGGTCGGTTCGACTGCAACCGGTTTAGGCGATGTTATGTCGACGCCGGTCTCACTCGTTCATCAACGCATGCCTGGGGTCGAAGTGAATGCCCATGTATTGAGTGGACTGTTGCAAGGGACCTTGATCAGGGAGATAGGCACAGCACATTACCTTGTGTTGACCCTCCTGGTAACTGCAATTGCCGCACTATTCATGTTTAATGCAAGTTTTCCCTCGGCAATTATTATCTTCTTTATGTGTGTATTAGGCATTCCTGCTGTTGCAGGGATTGCGATGTATGTAGAGCAACTATGGTTTCCACCCATGGCCTCCACGGCCTCTTTGATTCTTGGGTTTCCCCTCTGGGGAGTCTTCTCTCTGTTACATGAGCGGCGTATCAATCGTTCCCTCAGTGACCGCATGCATCATCAGGCGCTGCACAATGCTGCCACCGATCTACCAAACCAGTATGCCTTGGAAGACAGGTTGAATAGGCTGAGTAAAGAAAGTAACAGGGATGGCAAGACAGCTGCCTTGATAATCGTGAACATCCAATGGTCGGGCTCTGCTGGAGGATTTATGGGACGATCCGATGCTGATCAATTGCTACGTGCCATAGCACAACGAATGCGCAATGCCGTGCGTATTGACGACATGGTGGTTCATCTGAATGGTGATGATTTTGGTGTTTTGATCGAAGGCCTGAGTGATGGCGAAAGTGCGCAACAGGTAGCCAAAAATCTACTAAATGTATTACAGGAACCACTCCAGGTCGAGCAATCCCAGCTCTTTCTGACGCCACGCATGGGGCTCAGTTTGTGGCCCCAAGAGAGTCAGGACGGGGATGCGCTGTTACGTGATGCCAGTATGGCGATGTTCAGTGCCCGCATCAGGCACTCTACGGACACTTGTATCTATTCCATGCAAGTGGCGAAAGAGGTGGAGCAGCGCTCACAGCTTGAGCAGGCATTGATAAGCGCAATAAAGCGGGATGAGTTCGAGGTCTACTATCAACCGCAGATTGTCACGGGAAGTGGTCGTTTGATCGGTGTTGAGGCTTTGTTGCGCTGGCATAATCCAAAGCTTGGCCTGGTCTATCCAGGTACCTTTATTCCGGTGGCGGAACATACCGGTCTGATCAGGGAGATAGGCAGGTGGGTGTTGCATACAGCCTGTCATCAAGTACAGCAATGGAATGAGAGCGGTCTCGGCCCGTTGCGCTTGGCGGTTAACCTGTCGCCCCTGCAATTTGTCGATCAGAATCTGTTCGCAGAGGTGTGTGATACCCTTGAAAAGAGTGGTCTTGATCCCGCTCAACTAGAGCTGGAGATCACTGAAAGTGCAGTCATGCAGAACCTTGAGGAGGCGAAGGCAGGAATGCGTGCCCTGAAAGAGCTTGGGATTAAGCTGGCAATCGATGATTTTGGTACTGGATACTCGTCATTGAGTAATCTACAGCACTTCCCGCTGGACAGGATAAAGATTGATCGTTCTTTTACCCGTGGCATAGTCACTGATGACGATGTCCGGGAGATCACTCTGACCATTATCAATATGGCCAAACGCTTGAACCTCGAGGTTATCGCTGAAGGTGTGGAGAGTGAATCCCAGGTCACTCGCCTGGATCAGTATGGTTGTGATGAACTGCAGGGCTACTACTTCAGTCACCCGCTACCCGCTGCAGAGTTGGTAAGATTGCTAGATGGGCGCGACTCCATTCATGGCGGACTGTTCGCTGGTGAGCGATTGACCAGTATTCGCTAACGGTTGGCGTTGTCTGACTACCCTGAATTATGAAATGTATTTGCTGGGGCTGGTATTGGATCGGGTGTTGGCTCAGAAGCTCAGAAGGCTGCTGTTTCCTTTACTATCCCTGTGTTCGATGCTGAAGTGACAACTGTGTAAGTCTGCCTTCAAGGTTGCGGTTGCGCTTGCATGCTTCCAGGTTAAGTGTAGGAGATGGGGTTCGCAGCGGTGTATCTCCAGTTCGCCCTTGAATGCATTTGAGCTGTTGCGCAGACGAATCAGTTCAAGCTGGTCTCTGACGATCTGTTTCTTCAGACCTGATTCAGCAGTTTCCAGGGGGATGTTGGTACGGTTGATCTCTTTATGCCCGGCTGTCCCCCCCATGTCTGCTGCCCAATAATCATTCTTGCCGGCAAACAGGTCTAGGTACCAGACCTGTGGTATGCCTGGCATGAATAGTTGTATCGCACGTGCAAGGCGCAGTTTGTTTTCATCCTCGCCCAGGGCACTGAAGAAGGTTGCATTGACCTGATAATATGCGATCTTCTTGCCGTCTGGGCCATACAGGTTTTTCACCCTGCCACCGCGCTCGATAATTCGCTCAATCAGGGTCTCGATCTTATTGTCATCCAATAAGCCTTCCCGCTTGACGCCATTCATCTCGCTGCCTCTCAGGTCGAGTAGGGGAATACCGTCATGACAACCGAGCATGTTGATGGTTTGGAGTCCTTTCTCCTGAATGTCGTTGATCCAGTTGAGCAGATGTTTGTTCGTGGCATGTTCGAGGGCGTCGATCACAAGCCCAGGGAAAAAGAAGTCGTAGATCGGATAGCCTTTTTCAGCCACCTCCTCATGCAGTCCGGCGCCATATTCTGAATGGATCTCGGGAAAGATGGTCAAATCATAGCGATTTGCGATCTGTTTGAGTCGTTCCAGGTACTCCCAGGTTCCTGGCCGGTTGAAGAAATTGCTCTCCCCGGGTTCTTTATGCAAATAGGCGAAGGCGTCAAGCCTGACTATCTTGGCCCCATAGCTCTTTAGTTTCTTCAGTGTCTCTTCATAGAATTGCCAGACCTTCTCTGACTTCGCATTCAGATCCATCTGTCCCAGGTAGTGCCGGTTGCGATCAAGCACCTCGAGGATTTCACTCTTGTAGTGGGCATAGCCGTCCAGGTTGAACTGATCCGCATCCGATTCTGTCTCTATGTTCTCATTTACAATGGTTGCAATCGTTTTTGCAGCTTCGTGGGTTACACCCTGAATGCCGCTGAAATCATTGGCACTCACCGATTTGTAATTGACTTGCTGATAGAAGGTGTTCCAGTAGGGACGTTGGGAACCATCAGGAAAACCGACCTTTAAGATCGGCAATCCGGGTTTGCGCATGAAGAGCTTGTTTAAATACTCCTCCTTCGGTACCACATAACCCTCATCTGCCATATGGCCGTGAGTACGCCAAAACTCGTTCCAGTCGACGAAGAAGTGTTTGTACTCCGATGTGTCGCCATGGGTCAGCAGGTCCTTGAATTGTGGTGATGCCACTGACAGGTGATTGAGGATAAGATCAAATTTGAAGGTGATATTGAGATCGCTCAATGCCTCCAGATCCTGTTCGCAGACGAGTTCGTCATTCAGGTCATAGTCGATGATGGAGAAGCCGCGGTCGAGATCGCTGTTGAAAAAGGTGGGCAGGATATAGAACTGGGAGAATGTATCCTTGAGTTCCGGATGTTGCAAAAGCGTGACCATATCGGAAAGCTTGCCACCGATACTATCCGGATAGGCGTTCAGCATTACCCCGTTCGGGAATGGCTGTCGATTATCGCTGTGTTCGGCACTCATCTTGGATCCTGCTTTAACTCATTGTTTTGTTGTTGTTTCTAGAGTGAAACGAACCTTGGGGATTATATCGTCTCGAATCCAGATTACAACTGACGTTTAATTAAGACCGTCACTCCTGTTGGCGGCAGAATGGAGTTGGGATTAAGTGGTTTTTTAATGTTGTGTGAACTGACTCGGACGGGAAACCCGGGGATCCCGGGTTATGCCTGATTCCGTTGCTGTGTGTTCGACTTGGCGCCTGCTGCTGAGTCCATGACAGATAGGTTTTGGTTATCGGTTCGGATGCCAAATGGATATACTGAGCGACTCTGTGCCTGGGCATTGCCTATGGATGTTGGATGCAATTTTAATTGGGAGTGATAAATGGCTTCGGGTTCGAGAAAGGTCATCTTTGCGGCATTGATTGGAAACAGTTTGATATCCATAACCAAGTTCGGCGCTGCATTTATCACAGGCAGTTCCGCCATGCTTTCCGAAGGCATCCACTCATTGGTGGATACCGGCAACCAGGGTCTCCTGCTGTATGGAATTGCCAGATCGAAGCGTCCGGCGGACCCGGAATTCCCCTTCGGTCACGGTAAGGAGATCTATTTCTGGAGCTTCATCGTGGCCATCCTGATCTTTGCCCTCGGCGGGGGCATCTCAATCTACGAAGGTATCAAACATCTGCAGCATCCTGAACCGATAGCGAATCCCTTGATTAACTATGTGGTACTCGGATTGGCGATGCTGTTCGAGGGGGCCGCCTGGATGTTCGCGTTTCGCGAATTCACCCGTGCCAAGGGCAAATGGGGCTATCTGGAAGCAGTGCAACGCGCCAAGGACCCTTCCATATTCGTGGTCCTGTTCGAGGATACCGCCGCAATGCTTGGACTCATCGTTGCCTTCGCGGGGGTCGCATTGGCCCAGATTACCGGTAACTACCTGTTTGACGGAATAGCCTCGGTCGTCATTGGCCTGATTCTGGTCGGCACAGCTGTCTGGTTGGCCTACGAGACCAAGGGTCTGCTGATTGGGGAGAGCGCCAGCCAGGCAGTGGTAGAGGGGATCCGGGAGATGGCAGGCCAGGATGTCGCGGTAGAGTGCGTCAACGAGGTGCTGACCATGCATATGGGACCTGATTTTGTGTTGGTCAATATGAGCATCGATTTTAGGGACACTATCACCGCGGATGAGGTGGAGAGGGCGATTGGCGTTATGGATAGGCAGATCAAACTGCGATTCCCGCATGTGAAAAGAGTCTTTATAGAGGCTGAAAAGCGTGTTTCATCAAATAGTTAGAATTATTTTAGGGTGTTAGCCAAGGTTCCTTGTCGGGTTGGTTTGCGCGCGCCCAGGAAACCACGTTTCTTTTCTCGCCCTCGGCGCCTGCCACCGATCTTTGTGGTTGACCGGCATGGGGCTTGTGGGTAGAATTCCCGCTCTTTACCTCGCCCGGTTGTTTGGCGGGGCGTAATGCTATTTTTTTCGGGGATTCAAGCAATGTATGCGGTAATTCAAACCGGCGGCAAACAGTATCGTGTTTCGGAAGGCGACACCATCAAGGTCGAAATGTTGACCGCTGATGAGGGGGCCTCCGTCGAGCTGGACAAGGTGTTGATGATCACCAACGGTGATGACGTCAAGGTCGGTGCGCCTTATGTGGACGGCGGAAAGGTTACCGCTACGGTTAAATCCCACGGCCGGGGCAAGAAGATCAAGATCATCAAGTTCCGCCGTCGTAAGCACCACATGAAGCGTCAGGGGCACCGGCAGTGGTATACCGAACTTCAAGTGACCGGCATCAGCGGCTGAGGAGAGAGTTAGATGGCACATAAAAAGGCAGGCGGCAGTACACGAAACGGTCGCGATTCAGAATCCAAACGCTTGGGCGTGAAGATCTACGGCGGTGAGTCGGTCAAGGCGGGTAATATCATTGTTCGCCAGCGCGGCACCCAGTTCCACAACGGTGTCAACGTAGGCATTGGCAAGGACCATACCCTGTTTGCAAAGGCTGACGGTAAGGTTCAGTTCGATGTGAAGGGGCCGCGTAATCGCAGATATGTGAGTATCGTCACCGACTAGGCTTCGCGCAAATGGAACCCTGTAAAGCCTCGTCAACTGACGGGGCTTTTTAGTTTTTACCCCTGTCTCAGCCCTAAAAGATCATGAAATTCGTAGATGAAGCCAGGATAAAGGTAGCTGCCGGGGACGGAGGGAACGGCTGTGCCAGTTTTCGCCGCGAGAAATATATCCCCAAAGGCGGACCCGACGGGGGGGATGGGGGTAATGGGGGCAGCGTCTATCTGGTTGCCGACAGCGGATTGAACACCCTGGTCGACTTTCGAACCCAGCGCTTGCATAAGGCTGAACGGGGTCAGAACGGCATGGGACGGGAGCGGAGCGGCCGCAAGGGACAGGATCTGCATGTCCGGGTGCCCGTGGGAACCCGGGTGTTGGAAGGGGAGACCGGTGAGTTGCTGGGTGAGCTGTTGCATCACCAGCAGCAGCTTTTGGTGGCGAAGGGCGGTGAGCGGGGGATCGGAAATGTGCACTTCAAGAGCAGTACCAACCGTACCCCGCGCCAGTTCACCCATGGAACACCCGGTGAGCGACGCGAGCTCAATCTGGAATTGATCCTGCTGGCGGATGTGGGCCTGCTGGGGATGCCGAATGCGGGTAAGTCGAGCCTGATCAGTCGTATCTCCAGCGCCCGTCCGAAGATTGCCGATTATCCATTCACCACCCTCTACCCCAATCTGGGAGTAGTGAGTCTGGGTAGCGGACGCAGCTTTGTGGTCGCGGATATACCCGGTGTGATCGAGGGGGCTGCGGAGGGGGCGGGTTTGGGACTGCAGTTTCTCAAACACCTGTCGCGTACACGTCTGCTGCTACACCTGGTGGATGTGGCCCCTCTGGATGAGAGTGTGGATTACGCCGTTGAGGTGAAACAGATCGAGCAGGAGTTATCACGTTATTCGGCGGAGCTTGTGGACAAAGAGCGATGGTTGGTGCTGAATAAAAAAGATCTGCTGCCAGATGAGACATTTGATGAACGGTGTAGAGAGTTGCTTGAGGCGGTAGAGTGGGATGGGCCTGTTTATGGCGTCTCTGCAGTTACAGGGGAAGGGGTAAAAAGTCTGATCGGTGATCTCATGCAGCGGCTGGAAGCAATCTGGCATGCGGAAAGGTCGCTGGATGAAGAGACGGACGATGAGTCCTGGGATCCTCTGCGAGGTTGAGGCAGGACTGGGGATCCTTTCGGATCAGTTTTTACCGGCCCCAGGTCGTTGAATAGCACGGTGACGGATTAATGATTACCCGGGAAAAGATCGCTACCTCCAAACGCTGGGTGATAAAGATCGGCAGCGCACTGCTTACCGCCGATGGCAAAGGGCTCTCCCATGATGTGCTTGCCGGTTGGGTCGAGCAGATGGCGGCACTGAGGCATGCCGGGCATGAGATTCTACTGGTCTCATCCGGCGCCGTTGCCGAAGGCATGAGTCGCATGGGTTGGAGCCAGCGTCCGCACAACCTGAATGAGCTGCAGGCGGCAGCGGCTATTGGTCAGATGGGCCTGGTGCATGCCTGGGAGGCCTGCTTTCAAAAGTATGGACTGCATACCGCGCAGATCCTCCTGACCCGCAACGACCTGGATGATCGCTCCCGCTACCTGAATGCCCGCTCCACCCTGCGCACCCTGCTTGAGTTGGGCGTGGTACCCGTGGTGAATGAAAACGATACCGTGACCACCGATGAGCTCCGCTTTGGGGATAACGATACCCTGGCGGCCCTGGTGGCCAACCTGATCGAGGCGGACCTGTTGCTCCTGCTCACCGATCAGGAGGGATTGTTCGACGCCGATCCCCGCTTCAATCCCTCGGCTGCCCTGATTTATGAGACCCGGGTCGACAATCCTCAGCTGGATGCCGTGGCGGGGGGGAGTGTTGGTGGGCTCGGACTCGGTGGCATGGTGACCAAGGTGCGGGCCGCCAGGCTTGCGGCACGCTCGGGTACCGGTACGGTGATCGCCTCGGGGCTTCGGGATCGGGTTGTGGAGACCATCAGCCGCGGTGAACGGGTTGGCACATTGCTGATGCCGGTACAAGAGCCTCAGGCCGCAAGAAAACGCTGGTTGGCAGGGCAGTTGCAACCCCGCGGCAGCCTTACCCTGGATGAGGGTGCGGTACGTGTGCTGCGTGAACAGGGCAGCAGTCTGCTGGCTGTCGGCGTGTGTGGTGTGGAGGGTGATTTTGCCCGTGGTGAGGTAGTGGTCTGCCTGGACAGTGCAGGTGATGAAATCGCCCGTGGCCTGGTCAACTACAATGCCCAGGAGACCCAGCGGATTATGGGGAAACCCAGCAGCATGATCGAGGGGGTACTGGGTTACGTGGATGAGGACGAGCTGATCCATCGGGATAATCTGGTGTTATTGTAGGAGGTCGGGCCAGGTTAAAAGCAACACTGACACTGAACAGTGTTTTCAGATACTCAAACAGGTGATGGGCTCTATCAATCTGGTTACAGAGGATTGAAGTGTGTGTTCAATCACAGACTTAGGATTGCCAGCTCGATAAAACTGGTCACAACCCAGGAACGAAAGTCTGGATAGTAACAATGAACTGTTTTACAAGGGATGCGGGATAGCAGGACCGAAAGGAGTGGGATAGATGGAATATGCTATTTACAAAACAGAGGGAAGTCGAATTTCACCCCTGCTGAAATTATCTTTATATCTGCTGTCGATGCTGGGCCTCATCGCCTCCTTCGACATCAGTGGGGCGGTTTGGTCGCCCCGAGAAACGGCTGTTTTAGATCTTGTTAACCAACAGCGAACGTTCAATAACCTGCCCCCCCTCGTGCAGAATGACCAGCTGCACGATTCAGCCCGGGGACACTCCCGGTCCATGGCCACCAATGACTTCTTCAGTCATACAACTCTGGAAGGTAGTAATGGAGTAACCTTTGTTGATCGTCTCCGTGACGTTGGTCATGTGGACTGGACTTACGGTGGCGAGAACATCGCAGGCGGGCATGGCCGCACTTTCACGCCTTTGGAGCAGATGCAACCCGTGGATGCTGCGCACAGTGTTATGTACGGTACGGTTGATATTGCCGATCTGAATTCGTTCTTCTTTACCGATCCGCAAGATAGTTGGAACAGTTGGGATAGGGTGGGGGATGGTATTACCGGTGCTCAGTGGGATGCCTGGTATAGCCATAGAAGAGAGACATCCAACTATAGAAGTGACGGCGGATGGATGGGCAGTCAAGGCCATCGTGAAAACGTCCTCAGTCGCCTGTTTGACCGGATCGGCGTGGGTTATTTCTGGGAGCCGGACGATTCAGCGCCTATCCTCGGGGATGAAGACGAAATCACCTTCCCCTTACATACCTACTGGACCCAGGATTTCACTGGCGACGAAATCGTGGATCCTGTGCCCCTGCCCGGGGCCTTTTGGCTGTTGGGTTCCGCGCTGGCGGGCCTCTTTGCAGTAGGACACCGGCGAAGGAAAACAGGATCTGATTGCGGGCCTCACGCCTGAGCCAAGTACCCGACAAGCAAAAAAAAACCGGCCATCGGCCGGTTTTTTGCGGATTCGTGATGGTTCACATGGCCTTGATCTGAACGTTGAGGCGGCTTTTATGACGCGCAGCCTTGTTCTTGTGGATCAAACCCTTGCTGACAGCGTTGTCAATAGCTGGCACGGCCTGTTTGTAGGCTTCTACAGCGCTCTCTTTGGACCCTGCGGCGATCAGTTTTACTACCCGCTTGATATGGGTACGCATTTCACTGCGCTGGGCCTGGTTCCGGCCGCGTCTTTTATCGGCCTGGCGGGCGCGTTTACGTGCTTGGGCTGAGTTGGCCAAGGTTTTCTCCTGGGATGAAACTAGCTTTTTAAAGGGGGCGAATTCTCCCTAATATTCTCCCCCATGTCAACATCTTTGATCCGGCACCTTTCTGCTGGTATGGTCGCCTCAGCGGCCGCAATCTGGCATGCGCACTCCTCAGCAGGTTGCCTGGGTATTGGATGGGTAATCAACAGCGTTGCGGAGTTCGCCAGGGAACCTCAACCCCGTTTGCGCCGCGGATTGACTCTGGTTCATACACGTTAGATACAAGGACCCGACCCTGGCCTCGTTTTTTCGCGCCTTTACCGCAGTGGGCAGCCATACCATGCTGTCACGTATCCTCGGCTTTGTCCGGGACCTGGTGTTCGCCCATTGGTTTGGCGCCAGTGCGGCCACCGATGCCTTTTTCGTGGCTTTCAAGATCCCCAATTTTCTGCGTCGCCTGTTCGCCGAAGGCTCATTCTCGGTGGCCTTCGTACCGGTACTGACCGAATACCGGACCAAAAGGAACAAGCTGGAGCTGCAGAGGTTCACCGATCACATGGCGGGCTCCCTGGGGTTGGTGGTGCTGTTGGTCTCCCTGGTGGGGGTGGTGGCGGCGCCGATACTGGTGATGATATTCGCGCCGGGATTCTGGAATGAGAGTGAGGGCAAGTATGAACTGACAGTGGAGATGCTCACCCTGACCTTCCCCTATCTGTTCTTCATCACCCTGACCGCTTTTTCCGGCAGTATTCTGAATACCTACAATCGCTTCTGGGTGCCCGCCTTCACCCCGGTGCTGCTGAATCTCTCCCTCATAGGGTGTGCGATCTGGCTCTCTCCCATGATGGAGCGGCCGATCGTGGCCCTGGCGTGGGGAGTCCTGATTGCGGGCATGGTCCAGTTTCTGTTTCAACTGCCCTTCCTGTGGCGGGTCAAACTCTTTCCCAGACCTCGGGTGGCATTCAAGGATCCGGGTGTGGTGCGGGTCATGCGCCTGATGGTGCCCGCACTCTTCGGTGTCTCGGTGAGTCAGATCAATCTGCTCCTGGATACCCTTATCGCCTCGTTCCTTGTCAGCGGGAGCATCTCCTGGCTCTACTATTCGGACCGCTTGATGGAGTTTCCCGTGGGAGTGCTGGGTGTTGCCCTGGGTACAGTGATTCTGCCCAGTCTCTCACGCAGGCATGCGGAAAACTCCCCTGAAGCCTTCTCCGGCACCCTGGATTGGGCTCTGCGCCTGAATATCCTGTTCGGCCTGCCGGCCGCGGTGGGCCTGTTTCTGTTGGCCGGACCGATGCTGGCCACCCTGTTCTTTTCCGAGGCCTTCGATCATCACGATGTGGGGATGGCGACAAAGAGCCTGATGGCCTATGCCCCCGGATTGATGGCAATCATGCTTATCAAGGTCCTCGCCCCCGGTTTCTATGGTCGTCAGGATACCAAGACGCCGGTCAGGATCGGCATCATTGCCATGAGTGTGAATATGCTGCTGAATCTTCTCCTGGTATTCCCCCTGGCCCATGCCGGCCTGGCGTTGGCGACCACGATCTCTTCGGGATTGAATGCCTATCTTCTTTACCATGCCTTGAGAAAAGAGGGTATCTATACCCCGACAAAGGGCTGGGCGGTATTGTTGTCACGTACCCTGGCAGCCTCGCTGGTTATGGCTGCACTGCTCTTGTGGGGGGTAGGGGATATCGGCGAATGGCTGGCGGATTCCACTTCCTCCAGGGTGTGGCGGCTGGCCGGGCTGATTGCCTCAGCCATCCTGGTTTACTTTCTGACACTGTTTCTCCTTGGCACCCGCCCCAGCCATTTTCGGAGTATAAATCGATAGGGCGTGATCTCTATTTTTCAGCCGCACCCTACGCAAGAAATAGGTTTGGGTTTTCAGGCCAAACGATTCACCTGATATCCGCCATTCAAAGATAAGGGTTTGAATCTGCGGTCTTCCCAGCCACGTATAAGTCATTACCGAGATGCTTGGCATCTGCCTGTTAAACATATGGGATTCCCGGTGGTTGTGGATGGAGGCAAGGCATACCTGGCTAGCTGGGATAGTAGCTTGACCGCAATCGACAGCAGAAGCGGGGCTAATCCGCGGGACGGGTTGGAAAGGGCATGACCAAGGGCTGTTTTTAATCACGGCCGACACCGCCTCAATTGACCCAGGATAGGAGAGGGATTAAGCGAATCTTCAATCAGGGATGTCCAATTTTCCCACAGGCCCTATAATTGACCGCTCGAGTTTGAGCGGTTAATCAATGCAACTGGTTCGCGGACTACACAATCTGAAACCTGATCACCATGGCTGCGTGGCCACTATCGGTAATTTCGATGGTGTCCACCTGGGCCATCAATCGGTGTTTCGCCACCTCATGGAAAAGGGGGCGGAACTGGATCTGCCCACCACCGTTGTCACCTTCGAGCCCCAGCCCCGGGAATTTTTTCAGGCTGCATCCGCGCCGGCCAGGCTTACCCGTATGCGGGAAAAGCTACAGGCAATCAAGGAGACCGGGGTGCAGCGGGTGGTGGTATTGGAGTTCAACAAGCGCTTGGCGGCCATGCCTGCCGACGCCTTTGTCAAGGAACTGCTGGTGGAGGGGTTGGGGACACGCTTTCTCTCGGTGGGTGACGATTTTCGCTTCGGCCGAGGACGCGAGGGCGATTTCGAGTTGTTGCGCAGGATGGGCAGGGAATACGCTTTCGAGGTGGAGAATATGAACACCTACAAGCTGGATGCGGACCGTGTCAGCAGCACCCGGATCAGGGAGCTTCTCACCCTTGGCGACCTGGAGGGCGCCGCCCAGTGCCTGGGACGACCCTACCGGCTGTGCGGCCGGGTGGCTCATGGTCACAAACGGGGGCGCAGCATCGGATTCCCCACCATGAATATCAACATGCATCGCAGGGTGAGTCCGCTGCATGGGGTGTATGCGGTCAAGCTGGATGGCTTCGGTGTAAAAGACCTGCCTGGTGTGGCTAACATTGGAAACCGACCTATGGTTGAAGGAGATCACCGCTATCTATTGGAAGTGCACCTGTTCGATTTCAACCGGGAGGTCTATGGGGAACATGTCTCGGTGGAGTTTGTGCGCAAACTGAGGGAGGAGCAGCGATTTGACACGTTTGAATTGCTGCGACAACAGATCCTGCGCGACGCGGACCAGGCCAGGGCAATATTGGGTGTTGCAGACAACACCTGACGCTATCTGAATTCGATCTTGTTTATGGTTAGATAGACTGGGATCGTGCTGGAATATTTTGCGCCCGGCGCCATTTTGAGTTTCAATACTCTATTTTTTCGCACCCACAACAGGCAGCCGTAAGTGAGCGATTACAAGCAAACCCTCAATCTACCCAAAACCGATTTTCCCATGCGCGGTAATCTGGCCCAGCGTGAGCCGGAGATGCTGAAAAAGTGGCAGCAGAAAGATCTATATAAAAGAATTCGCGAAGTCAGCGCCGGCCGGCCCGGTTTTATCCTGCATGATGGACCGCCCTATGCCAATGGCGAGATCCATATCGGCCACGCGGTGAACAAGATTCTCAAGGATGTGATCGTCAAGAGCCGTACCCTGGACGGCTATGACGCCCCTTATGTGCCGGGTTGGGACTGCCATGGCCTGCCGATTGAGTTGCAGGTGGAGAAGAAGATCGGTAAACCGGGCAAGAAGGTGACCACCGGACAGTTTCGCAAGGCCTGCCGTGAGTATGCCGCCAAGCAGGTCAACGGTCAGCGGGAGGACTTCAAGCGCCTGGGTGTATTGGGTGACTGGGACAATCCATACCTGACCATGGACCACCAGTTCGAGGCTGATATCATCCGCTCCCTGGGCCGGATTGTCGCCAACAGGCATGTGCAGAAGGGCTATAAGCCGGTGCACTGGTGTACCGATTGCGGTTCCGCCCTGGCCGAGGCGGAGGTGGAGTATCAGGACAAGGACTCCTTCGCCATCGATGTGCGCTTCTATGTGGTCGATGAGACCGATCTTGAGGCGCGCTGTCACCATGGCCCGGAAGGTTGCGGAGAGGGCCCGGTCTCGATGGTGATCTGGACCACCACTCCCTGGACACTGCCGGCCAACCAGGCGGTGGCCTTGAACCCTTCCCTGGAATACGCCGTGGTGGCGTTCGAGGGCCAGCATGGCAAGCAGCGGATGGTGATCGCCGAGGCGATGCTCAAGGATGTCATGGACCGCTACGGGATCGAACACTACCATGTGGCGGGTTATGCCAAGGGTGAGGCGTTCGAGGGAGTGAAGCTGCAGCACCCCTTCTATGATCGCCAGGTGCCGGTGATTCTTGGTGAGCATGTCACCCTCGAGGCGGGTACCGGTGCGGTTCACACCGCTCCGGGCCACGGCCTGGACGACTATCTGGTGGGTGTTCGCTACGACCTACCGGTGGACAACCCGGTGGGCAGCAATGGCTGTTTCCTGGAGGGAACCCCCCTGTTTGCCGGTGAGCATGTCCTGGCCGCCAACGAGAAGGTGATCGATGTCCTGAAACAGCGTGGCGCCCTGATGCATGAAGAGCGACTGCGCCACAGCTATCCCCACTGCTGGCGCCACAAGACCCCGATCATCTTCCGCGCCA
>NATW01000170.1 GCA_003094555.1 gamma proteobacterium symbiont of Ctena orbiculata | reverse complement strand
TGAGCTGTTTACTGCCATTTTCAATCATAACTCTACCGCCCTTATGCCACATCTCTGTAAACGGGGCGGAGAGGATAACTTCCAGACACTCCTTAAGCAGTTGGTCGAAAGACTTTTCCTTCAACGAGAGGCCCAACAGCTTATTGAGTATATGGTGTGTACGACTGCGGTTGTGAAGTTCACCATAGGTGTGAGAACGCTTAATCGCATAATTTACGACCCGAGCCAGCATTTTCTCGGTCACCACACCCATGAAGAGACAATCGTCCGCACCCTCTCCCACCCACATGGCGGCTAGTTCCGGATCGTCATATTTTGATGTGGCAATGATGGGTGCATAGGCGAAGGCATCACGCAGTGAGTGAATGGCGGCAGGCGTCGGCATATCCGCCAGACCTATATCCAGTAGAATGATGTCATATTTGGACTGACTGATCTCGACGAGGGCCTCCGCCAAGAGCTCCACAATCTTATATTCGATCTGTTGTGGGAAATCTATGCCACAGAGTATCTTGGCAGTCTCCTCCGCTGCGTCTAGATCATCGTCAACCAACAATACTCGAATACAGTTCTGGGGCTGGTGATGCGTTTCATTATGGGGCATGGAGAATTAACCTAAACACCGTCAGGATTTCCTAAGCGGTAGACATCCCTTTTCCGCGATCACATCTTAATAAACCGACTTCCCTCCGGAATATCAGGTATATAGTTGATTTACATTAATTAATCTATCGGCACTTGGCGTTCAAAACTTTAGAAAATCAGCAGCGAATCAGAGCGCATGAGTCAGTCTCGACGGACTGGATAAAACTGATGACTAACAGTTACATAGCCCCCGCAGACACAACTGCCTTTTGCAGCAGGCAATTTGTCACATTCAACCAGTTCAGGAGCGAAATTATCTATACAGTCATAGACTTAAATATTGGTTCCGATTCTCAACTCGGATTAATGTGTCATCAATCACTTACAATCCCAGCGGTTGTTCCCCAGATCCCGTTTCAGCGACCCCTTTGAAATCATCGCATACATGACAAATTGGCCTGTTTCTGGGATACAGGCAGCCAATGCCATGGGTTGCCTTCAACAGTCCGTTACCAAGAGATGGCACTCAGCATAACCACTGCCTCGAGGCACAGGGATGTTGGTGGCGGCTGTCAGGGAGTTTTCGGCTGTATCAAACTTTATACTACAACGCCGCCAGATTGCGGCTCTGCACTCTTGCAACCAAATGTTTTATATCTAATTTCCGGCCCGCCAAATTGGCATATTTTTTTTCTTTTGGTAACAGTTAGTTACCCATTCACTCATGGATTGGCACGACAATTTGTCATGTTCTTGGGCCGATCAGCTTCCCCGAGTCTTATATTTTTTTTCATGGCACTCAAGGGGATATCCACTCATTTCCATAACTGGCATAAGGATTGCTGTTTTACATGAATCCGTTAGCGCGTTTGCCATAAAAAACCGAGAAAACAGCCTGTTGTACCAATCAGGCTTTCTTATTGGCAATCAATACCATCAACCGGCTGGTATAAATCCGTATCACGGAATCGATCGATAACTGACACAGGCCATGGGGTGAACTAGATGATTAAACGATGGCTCATTCAATTAGGGCAGTGGTTGTTTGTTGATTATAAAAAACAGCAAAAGCCCAATCTGAAGGCTTCAGATGAACCCAATCCCACCCGTAGACGATTCTTCAAGCAGGCAGCCATCGGTGCTGTGAGTGTCACCGGTACTGCAGGCTTGGCCAAGACTGTTGTCGATGGAGTTCCCACTCCCGACTTGAAACAGAAATACAGGCGAGATGCCCTGCAAGGTGAAGCGGAACTCAGAGAATGGGAATATGTGGTGATGACCGACCTGGAGAAGAAGGACATGGTGCAGTCACTAATCAATAACTACGATCACAAAACCTGAACAGCATGAGATTGTTCAAGCCTATTTGAAAAAAAGTCACTCGATCAGAGGACAGCCATGCCCAAACAAGATCCGAGCAAAACAAAAGATAACAAACCCACCACTCGCCGGGATTTCCTGCGCAGTGCGGGAAACTATACAGTGGCATCACTCTCCGGTGCGGCAATGCTGCTCTCAGACCCGAAACCCGCAAAAGCGAATATTACCTGGGAGGAGCATTTCCAAAAGAACTATCGACTGATGACGGACGAGGAGAAACAGGAGGCCATCGAGCGCCTTGAAACCAGATATTCCGAGGAGTTTGGCAAACAGGTCACAGTCGATGGCTCCCCGTCCATGGAGGGGGTGCTATTCGGTTATGCCTTGAATATTCAGAAGTGTATCGGTTGTCGTCGATGCGTTAAGGCCTGTGTGGCAGAGAATAACCAGTCCCGTGGGGATGAACAGCAGATCGAATGGATTCGGGTGCTACGTATGGAGAAGGGAAAGTTTTCCAAAGCCGACAGGGATCAACACGGCTATCCGGAATCCTTTGGCGTACAGGTGGGCGGTAATGCCTACAAACCCGCAGGGGTGGTACTGGAAGGCCAACATTATTACGAGCCGGAACAGGTTCCGGAAAAGGATGCCTTCTATTTTCCCATGCAGTGCATGCAGTGTGAGAAACCGCCATGCGTCAAGGTCTGTCCGGTGCGCACCACATATCGGGATCCGGATGGTATCGTTGTCATCGATTACAACTGGTGTATCGGCTGCCGAATGTGTATCGGCGCCTGTCCCTACTGGGCAAGACGCTTCAACTGGGGCGAGCCCAATCTGCCTAAGGAAGAGATGAATCCTGTCACCCACTATCTCGGCAATCGTCCACGTATGAAAGGGGTTGTCGAGAAGTGCTCCTTCTGTGTTCAACGCACCCGTAAGGGCCGCTGGACTGCCTGTGTCGAGGTCTGCCCTGTCGGTGCCCGCAAGTTCGGCAACCTGTTGGATCCGGAGAGTGAGATCCGCACTGTGCTGGCCAATAAGAAGGTGTTTCGTCTCCGTGCCGACCTCAACACCTATCCAAAGTTTTTCTATTTCATGGATTAATTGGAGATCCCGTAATGCGATTTCTTCAGTTCGTGTTCGATTACCTCAAGGCTGGCTTTAGCGGCGGTATCCTGTTCTGGGCCTGGATGCTGTTCCTGCTTTTTTTCATAATGCTCTGGGGCTACGGAGAGTATGTACAGATTGCCAATGGCATGATTGTCACCAATCTCAACGACCAGGTCAGTTGGGGATTCTACCTGGCAAATTTTGTTTTCATGGTGGGTGTGGCGGCAGCAGCGGTGACAGTGGTTTTTCCCGCCTATGTCTACAAGCACAAAGAGCTGCACCGGATCGTGGTGCTGGGTGAGATGATCGCCATCGCTGCCGTAGTGATGTGTCTGCTGTTTGTGATTGCGCATATGGGAAGACCGGACAGGTTATGGCATATCCTGCCAGTCATCGGCATCTTCAACTGGCCCCACGCCATTTTGACCTGGGATGTGATTGTACTCAACGGCTATCTGCTGCTTAACATCATCGGTGGTTACTACTACCTGTATAAAAAATACAGCGGTGGCGAAGTCAATAAGGCTTTTTATCTTCCGATTGTCTATATCGCCATTGTCTGGGCACTGAGTATTCATACGGTTACCGCATTCCTGATCAATACCATGCCGGCACGTCCCATGTGGTTCCATTCCATGATGCCGATCAAGTTCATCACCACTGCTTTTGCCGCCGGTCCTTCACTGATCATCGTGGTGTTTCTGCTGGTGCGTCGGTTCACCCCCATGAAAATAGCCGATGAGGCCTTTCATCTGCTCTCCCAGATCGTTGTCTGGTGCCTGGGTATTGCCCTGTTTCTGACGATGTCGGAGATAGTGACCGAACTCTACCCCGCTACCGAGCACTCCCTGGGGTTGCAATATCTGATGTTCGGACACAATGGCCTTAACAGCCTGGTACCCTACTTTTGGACCGCACTCTTCCTGATGGTGGGATCCTTCGTACTGTTGTTGGTTCCGAGGATCAGGAAGAACCTGAAGTTGCTACCGTTTATCTGCATCGCCGCATTCATCGGCATCTGGATCGAAAAAGGCATGGGCTTGATGCTGCCCGGTGTAATCCCCACCCCTGTTGGTGAGTTTGCAGAGTACATCCCCAGCCCTATCGAACTGATGGTGGTGGGTGGTATCTGGGCAATCGGTTTCTTCCTGCTTACCTTCATGTTGAAAGGTGCGGTTGCCGTACTGCTGGGAGATGTCCGATACCAAACCAAAACAAATAAGCAACCAATAGCAGAGCAGCAGGCCGAAGCGACTATCTGAGTGAATGAAGCTTGATTTGAACAGGCAATATCGATTTGGAGAAAACCATGACATGCTATCGAAATCATCAGTCACTCTTGGGTTTTTGCCTGCTGTTTTTTGTATCCACCAATTCGGTGATCGCCACAGAGACACAGGCCAAGCAGGAGTGTTTTGAGAGCCGGGATGGTATGTCACAGGTCAGGGTTCAGGAAATCGGCCCTGAACTGATGAATGTTAAATGTTCGTCCACTACCGGGGGCGTTCTCTGGTGGGGTGATCCATTCGAAGGCACTATTCCTATGGGTGATATGGAGGTGGAAGGGGACTACACACACGAAGAGGCGGTCGTAAAACCCCGTGAACCACAACTCGACAGAAACAAAATGCTGACAATATGCAGCATGGCCTGTCATGACGGCAGTTATGTACCTATACCACATACCAAGACGCCTCGACCGCTGAAGATGCATCTGGATACGGTTCCCGATGCCATGAACCTGAAACATGGCAAAGGGGGCATCTGGTGCCTGGATTGTCATCATCTGGTGGAGCGTACCAAACTGATTGACAATTTCGGTTACGCAATCAGTTTCAACCAACCCCAGAAGCTATGCGGCAAATGCCATGGCCAGGTCTATCGTGCCTGGCGGGACGGGATTCACGGCAAGCGAATCGGTATGTGGGACAAGGGGGGTAAAAAACGCTGGTGGGTGTGTACCGAATGCCACAACCCACACGATGTTGAGCACGACAACAGAAACTCAGGCTTTGCCCAGCTGCGGCCGGAACCGGCACCCAATCTGCCCAAGGGGATGACCAATGCGGACCATGAAAGGATGCACCATGGTCCAAAACAGGCTGAGGTAGATCATGAGTGAATCATAGGCAGCTAATTTTTGGGAATATCAGCATGATAAGTCAAACCAGATTGATCAATCTAACACTATTTCTCGTCATCACTATATTACCGGTTAGGGTGCAGGCCCTGGATGCGGCGACGCTGTATCACGAACGTACCTGTATTGCCTGTCATGGAGAGCAGGGCAAAGAGCCGATTATGGAGGAGTATCCAAGGTTAGCCGGGCAAGCTGAGGCCTATCTATTGGCGCAAATGAAGGATATAAAGAGCGGTTCACGGTCGAACGCACATTCTGTCGCCATGAAAAATGTCATGCACCTGATCAGCGATGAAGAGATTTCCGTGCTGGCAAAATGGCTTGCCACGCTACCTGAATGACTTATTCAGCCAAAGCGAGCCAATTGGTGCAGCGATTTGAGTCAGCCGGCCCAGACGGCATCAACCAAAGCAGCGACCTGTTGGTAATAGGCATCGCGCTCCATGCCGAGGATAGTAGCAGCGAATATTTCTGCATCGTTGGCAGTGGCAAGATCACCATAGTTGACCAGTACCAACTGATAGAGAATAAGCATAGGTAGAACGTCGTGTCGATTTTCAAAATAGTTATGCATCAGGATAATGTAGCCGTCTTCAGGGTTTTCAGAGACCGGCTCTGTCCTGGCAAACATGCCGGGATCGATACCCTCGGAGACGAACCTGATCTTCACCGGGTAACGAACGGACTTCCGATCCTCGAGCATATTAAGCACAGTCTGGTAATCAATCACGCTGGGATAGCGGCCACGAATCTCCTCCGCCTTTTCCCGGGCATGCAACGAGACAGCACTGTGAACTACCTTACCCGCTCTTTTTTTGACCTTGGGTTTATGATCTGTCATGACAATCTCACACTTTGTTACCGAACAAGGATAGCGTATGCCTGAGTACAGATTGAAGTTTAGCGAAGATCCTATTGAGGAATCCAGACTTCACACCATGGAAGAGATCCATCAGTTCATTCACATGATGGATGGACGTCCATTGGCAGTGGTAACCCTTGATAATGAACAGAGTGAATTATGGGACCTGGAGGGCGATGTGGATTACCAGGATCAGTATGGACGTCAAATCGTCAACCAGGTGTCTGATGGTACCACTGAAACCTTACTGATCAGAGACAACAAGGGACTGCCGCTGGCATTGGGTGTATTGAACGATAGCCATGGTTGGCAGGGAATAGGTATTGACAAGCGCCTTCGTTTTGAAGTCGCGAGAATGTTTCAAAGCGACGAAACAGAGTTCGATTAAGTGTAGCAACTCGACAGATTATCGTTAGTCTCAGAGGTTGATATGAGAAAATCAAACCATTTTGTTAGATTTATATTTATACTCATTAGCTCCATAGCGGTAACCGGTGCTCATGCAGAAGATGTGGACATCGATAGTGCCAACCTCTACTTTGCGAAAGCGTGCGCAGGCTGTCATGGGGTCGATGGCCGCACCCCGACAACCCCCTACTACCCAATCATTGCGGGACAAAACAAGGCTTACATTTACAATCAGCTGAGAGACTTGAAAAACGGCAGCAGGAGCAACAGCATGTCGATCGTCATGAAAGGTATCATGAGCGCTGTCAGTGACGAAGAGATGCATATAATTGCAGCTTGGCTTGCCAAGCAGTAGCCGCATCATTCAGCTTGCTTTGTAATTATTCTCATCTAGCGAGTAACGTTTAATCATACGATAGATACTGCGCTCACTAATACCCATCACTTCGGCCACTTTACCCCTACGCCCGGAGTATTTCTTTAGCTGGTAGGACAAGTAGTGCGCTTCCAGTTCCTCCATTGAAGGGTCGTGATCAAAGCTCATGGTCACTACACCCTCACTCTTGCCAAGCACCCGGCTGAATGAAAAATGCTCAGGCTTGATTGTCTGCCGGTCACCAGAGAGAATGATCGCTCTTTCAATCACATTCTTTAACTCTCTAACGTTACCTGGCCAGTCGTAGGATACCAGTGATCGAACCGCGGATGATGACAGGCTCTTGTTGACGCGTGTTGAGAAATTGTGATTTTTCACAAAATGTTCTGCCAACTCAGGTATATCGTCACGCCTGTCCCGCAATGACGGTATGCTGATGTTGAATGCATTGAGTCGGAAAAACAGATCGGAACGAAAGTTACCCTCAGATGACATGACTTCCAGATCACGATTTGTGGCTGCGACAATTCTGACATTTGCGGTCAGATCCTTGGTGCTTCCCAGTCTTCGGTATTGACCCGTTTCAAGTACACGCAAAAGCTTGGCCTGTCCGCTACTGTTTATTTCACCGATTTCATCCAGAAACAGAGTGCCACCCTCTGCCCCTTCGATCAAACCATTTTTCTGTTTGTCAGCACCTGTAAAAGCGCCTTTCTCATGCCCGAACAACTCGGATTCGAAAAGATTTTCTTGTAGTGTGCAGCAGTCGACGGCAACGTAGTTATGTTTTTTACGATGACTATGCGCATGAATGGCACGCGCCACCAACTCTTTACCAGAGCCACTCTCACCCTGTATCAGTACCGTAATATCATTAGGCGCCACGGCACCGATCATCCGATTCAGTTCAATCATGACAGTACTGTTACCCACCAATGAGGAATTGCGCTGAATGCTCTGCTCCAACTGTCTTTTGCAGAACATATGGTCTCTACGCAGAGCTGCATTATCGAGCGCCCTCTCGACAGTAATTGTCAGTGTATCCAGGCTGACAGGCTTTAGAATGTAATCCACCGCCCCCGCTTTTATGGCATTCACAGCATCGCGTACCGATCCAAAAGCGGTCAGAACGATCACTGGGTAGTTAACAGACAGATTTTCAATATACTCAAGACTGTTGGCATCAGGTAAGCGTGCATCAGTAAGAATCAATGCTGGTTCATACTTTTCCAGATAGTCCATTACGCTGTCCCAGCGACTCAGACCTTCCACCTCATAATCCAATTTTGAAAGATGTTGTATGATGAGGGTTCTGAGCGTATCGTCGTCCTCTACAACAACTATTTTGGCTTTCATCTATTCCTCCCCAGTTCATTCCGGGCATTCGGCAATGCTACGGTGAATACACTGCCAACAGATACCTCACTGGCCACATTCATGGTCCCACCATACTTTTCAACAATCGCCATACAGATCGATAGACCTAAACCTGTCCCTGGGACGTCGTCAGCACGACGAGTGAAAAACGGATCAAAGATATAGGGGAGATCCTTGGGTCGAATTCCCGCACCGGTGTCAGAGAAGACAATCTGGATCATATCCCCCTCAACAGAGCAGGAAACGGTCAAGATGCCACCATCTGGCATGGCGTGAAATGCATTCTGTGCCAAATTGAGGGCTACCATCCTGATTTCACTGTCTGCAGCCAGGACCCGCAGCATCTCATCCTCATAATTCTCTTCAAGCGTAATATTCGACTGATCAGCCTGCCATCTTATCAGTGTCAGCGTATCATGGAGCGCAGCCTTGACATTGACCAGTTCAAGGTTTTCCTGGGGCAGCGCGCCGAGTTTCAACAATTTACCGGTGATCTCGATGCATGAACTGATCTGATCATCTATCAGTTCGAAATTTTTCTTGATGTAATCGGTGTAGCTTTTGTTGGCAACAATCTCATTCTTCGTGGCGTCCATCGCCAACTTCAGCGAGGCCAGAGGATTGTGAATCTCATGCGCCACGCCTGTGGCCAGACGCCCCAATTCAGAGAGTTTCTGTTCCTGTGAATATTTAACCGCTTTTGCAAGATCGCGAATCGATTCAACAATCAGGGTCTTTTCCTCTCCGCCCTGTTTGATCGTCATGGGTGCTGCAAAAATCTCGACCTCGAAGGTAGTGCGATCGGACCGATGGTGTTGATGCATCACTTTGATCGGTTTTTTGATATGCGATATTTCGTGAACCGGACAGTTAATCAGGGTCGGTGGACAGGGCTTGCTGGTATTGTGCGTGATCCCATAACAGGTGGCACCCACATCCGACATGCTCTCCAGTCTGTGTTGCTCGCAATAGGCTTTGTTGACCAGTATGACCCTGAAATTTTCATCAATGATCCTGATACCGTCCGGTATGGCGTCAACCAGTGCCTGTAGGAATCCCCTCTGCTCCTCCAACTCCAGCAACTTCTCCCGTAATCGCTCTGTCATCAGATCGAAGGTATCCCCAAGCCGGGATAGTTCATCGGATCCCTGCATCGCAACTCGAGTCTGTAAATTTCCACCCGTCAATTCCCGGCTTGCATTAGTTAGCTGTTTGACAGGCCTGAGAATATTGGTGTTTATGAACCACCAGCCTCCTGCCAGATTGAGAATCACGATCAGGGAGCCAGCACCCATCAGCATCAGGGTGGTATTGCCTACTTTGCTCCTGAGGGGTGTAGCATCGTAGTCGACATAGAGAATGCCGTTGATCGGATTCTGTTCAGCCGTCCCGTGACACTCTTTACAGGCTGGCTTGTTGTGTACTGGATTGATACTGCGCAGAAGCTCCTGCTGTGCTTCACCTTGCACGAAATGGGTTGTTTGTACCTTGGCCTGGTAGGGATTTTCCAACTGCCTGCCAAAATCCCCTTCTAGGCTACTGAAACGGATCTCACCAGCCGGATTTGTGATAAAAACCGCAACTATACCCTCTTGCTCCCCCAGCTTGTTGACCATCTCGCTCAACCCGGGAAGATCCCGCTTGAGCATGGCGTTTTCCAAGGAAACCTGCAGCAGATTGTTGACCTGGTTGGCGGCATCCGCCCTTGCCCCCTCCAGCTCTGACTGGTAGAGCGGAATGTAGAGCAACAGAAACACCAGGGAGCTTATGGCAAGACCTGATGTGGTGCCCAAGATGAATTTTCTATTCAGGCTGTTGGTTATCCACTTCATCATTTGTACCAACTATGTTATTCAGGATCTGCTGATATGAGTTTAATCGTAAAAAAAGCTCTTTTTTCTGACAATTTGTCATGTTTCAGGACTGATTCCAATCATATTTTTTTATCCTCGATGCCCTGTATTTCGGATTTTGGCTTATGTTTTGCTCATAAATTGGGAATCTTATCGCCATACCATCCGGAGGAGTGCAGCAAATGAGAAAAAACAGCAAGATTTCCGATTTCCACATCACTGCTCAGTTGTTGTGGTGCTTTTTATGGTTACCAATCGCGGGCTTAGCGGAACCGATCAATACACTTGGGGAATCACTACGTGATTCCCTGCTCCAGCAGGGATGGCAGGAATACACCGCTGCAGATGGCAGCGTTATCTATCGGCAACCTAAAAAAGAGGCTGCTACTGACATTCAGTCAGTAGTTACTGAAACATCGGATATGCGTAAGTTTGGGGATGCATTGCGTGGTCGAGGATGGCAGGTCAAGTGGGATGCGGATAACACATTAATTTTGATTCCTGAAACAGCCAAGGCAATACCCGAAACCACCCAAAAACCACCACCGCCATCCACCAGCGATCCACTCGAGACACCCGGTGGACTGCCAAGAGACCTTACCGGTTTTGATTACTGGCACATCGAGCGGGATCAACAGGGTGCATTACTGTTCCGTCCGGTGGATTTAACCACCCAAAAGCAGCAGTCGGCAGACGCTGGCTATGACCGTCGAATGGATTGCCGAATTGATCATTTTCAACTCACCGCCGGCTCACTGCCGGTGGATCAATGGTCCGAAGCGCAGGATATTGCAAAACAGTGGCTCAGCAACTCTGGCACAGAGGGGCTTCAGGTAGGCCGCATACGTAAGATAAATCGTATTTATCTGATTAGTATTGTTGAAGAATCGGCACCCTATTCGTTAAGGCACCAACTGGCTGTGCGTGTTTCTGACGCAGCGGTGGTCCTGATTGAGTAGTGATGGATACAGACAACCTGTGACAAACTTGGGGAGTGGAGGGCGATCATCACCCTTCCTCCCCCTGGTTTCTATCTGGCGACAAATACCTGATAACAGAGGTATGACGAAATGTCAGTCGCTGAAAATTGCATCCGGATCTATAAATTCAATTTCTAAATAGCCTCTAACCGAATGAAAATAATATCTAAATTCTGTCTCAAACTGATCCCTGCCCGATATTGCAACTGGAACAAATTCGGCACGGCGCCGTAACGCATGACAAATCGTCAGACTAACTGATTCAACGACAAAAAGGGAAATAGGCCCACAACCGTAAAAAACCTTATAAATCAATAAAAAATATCTCAAAACAACTCTCTGGCATAACGCTTGCGTTGTAACTTCCGCCAACCCGTACTGATAACAATGACGAATTGAGGAGGGTTTTGGGATGCGGTTGTTTGCTACTGCCAGCACCGGTTTGTTCGTTTTACTTCCGTTACAGCTCATGGCTGGCTATCCCGTAGCTGGTGTAGAGCCTTCCAAACGGCCAGTGAATGCACCGGTCGTTAAACAATCAACGCGTGATAAGGCGTGGTATCAATCAGCCTTGACTGGCGTTCGACAGCCCTATCCCAGGAGTCTCTATTTCCTAGACAACCAGGGTAACTGGTACACACCTTTCACCCGCCCGGGTATGAGAGGTCCTTACGATATTCGTCAATGGCATCAGTAATGTTGGATCTAAATGGGGCCGAGTTCACTTGAGATGACAAATAAAGAGCAGTGAACGGGTCTATGTAGGGTAATCAAATTTACTACAAAGTGAGGCGAAAAATTATGAAAATTATTCGAATGCCAAATCTGAAAGGAGTGATCAAAGCGATGGGGATGGTCGTGGCACTTGCTGTTGCCCCACTCGCTAGCGCAGGCATGAGTGGCATGTCAGGCATGGACGGTATGTCCGGCATGGGTGGCATGTCCGGTATGGGCGGCATGGGTGGCATGTCCGGTATGGGTGGCATGGGCGGTATGTCCGGTATGGGTGGCATGGGCGGCATGTCCGGTATGAGCGGCATGGGTGGCATGTCCGGTATGAGCGGCATGGGCGGCATGAGCGGCATGTCCGGATACTTCAAGATAACCCCCCAGGGACAGATCTTCTTCTATCCAGCTAGTGGCATGTCCGGAATGAGTGGTATGTCAGGCATGGGCGGTATGTCCGGGATGGGCGGTATGTCAGGCATGGGCGGCATGAGTGGCATGTCCGGCATGGGCGGCATGTCCGGTATGAGCGGCATGGGCGGCATGGGCGGCATGGGCGGCATGTCAGGAATGAGTGGTTGGCGTTAATTGACTATAGGTAACTGGAACACCCGGTAATACCACTTCCTAGAGCGCAGGGACGCGCTCAAATCCAAAAAACTTCCCAACTTCATATTTTCTATTAGGGCATCAGCTGAGGAAGATGTAATGATTTTATGTATCAGGACCTTTATTCCGCTGTTATTGTCGATGCTGCTATCGACCGATCTGGTTTTAGCCCGTGACCTTGGTCCTGAGGATTATGAACGATCACGTTGGCACCCTATCCATTTCAAACCTGATATAGAAAATGCAAAAGATGAGCAGTGTATCAGCTGCCATCAAGAGATTCTGGACAGGAAGGTGCTTGCTCAGGCACCGGCTGGCAACACCTCGACTGAGGCACTGGCTTGGTATCAAACGCTACCGACCTATGAAGGTGAACAGGAGACATTTCATCGCCGCCATCTGGTGACACCGCTGGCAACGGAGCTGATGGACTTAAAATGTAATACCTGCCATCAGGGCAACGATTTAAGAGAAGAGGCGGTGAACCCGCCAGATCATAGCAACCGTGATATGACACTCCGCAAGTCGGTCAATCCGGACATTTGCCTGATGTGTCACGGTGCCAATGCCTACGAGCTGATGGGCCTTCCCGCTCCTTGGATGGAGTCACGCAAGAACTATCAAAACAACTGTCTTCTTTGTCACTCCTATATCCGCACTGAGCGGCACCAGGTCAACTATTTGAAAGCCGAGGCCATCGAGGCTGCGGGTAAAGCGAATTCGGACATATGCTATGGCTGTCATGGCGGTCGTCAGTGGTACCGCATTGCTTACCCCTACCCCCGACATCCCTGGAAAGGCATGGCGAGTGTCACTCCAGATTGGGCCAAAGATAGACCAACCGAATCGGAACCCAGGTTCCGCAAAGATATCCAGCAGGCTGCGAACTAGCAACAGCTGACAGTGTGAGGTACGGATGAGTATAGAAAAACTGACACAGAGTCTGAATGAGCGATTGAACCTTTCACGGCGTTCATTCTTGAAATCCGCAGCGGTGGGTAGCGCATCTTTGGCTGCCGGAGGTTTGGTGGAACTGAAGACCGCCAAGGAGGCCAAGGCATTTGCCTATGAACCCTATCCGACAGACGATCAACTCGAAACAGTGGTGACCAGTTGCGCTCATAACTGTGGCTCACGGCATATGCTGGTCGCTCACAAGTGGAAAGATGTAATTGTGCGTCTTTCCACAGATGATGGTCGCTACCAGCGGGATGGCCACTTCGGCAAGGATAGTAACGAAGAACCACAACTGCGGGCCTGCCTGCGTGGGCGCTCCTATAGGCAACGTCTCTATTCCGCTGAACGCCTGCTCTACCCGATGATGCGGGTTGGCAAACGGGGTGAGGGTAAATTCAAGCGCATCTCATGGGATGAAGCCCTGAGTTATGTGGCCAACAAGATGGTCGAGATCAAAGACACATATGGTCCGACTGCCCTGGTGGATCAGAGTTATGCCGGAGCCTCATATGGGGTGCTGCATAAATCCGATCAGATCGAGGGCTTGCTGGGCCGCTTCCTGGGGATGTTTGGCTGTCGCACAAACTCCTGGTCAGTTCCCTCTTACCAGGGAACTACCTTCAGTTCGCGGATGACCTTCGGCACCATTGAAGATGGCAATGAAGATGATACCTTTGCCCATTCGAAACTAATGATCATGTGGGGATGGAATCCCGCCTACACCTTCCACGGCGGCAACACATTCATGTATATGCGCATGGCTAAACAGCGCGGTTGCAAGTTTGTGTTGATCGATCCGCAATACACCGATTCTGCAGCCGCTTACGACGCCTGGTGGATTCCCATCCGACCCAATACCGACGCGGCGATGATGGCGGGCATGGCCCACTATATCTTCACCAACAACCTGCATGATCAGGACTTTATCAATCAGTTCTGCCAAGGCATGGACGCCGGGACCATGCCTGAATGGGCCAAGGATAAGGAGAACTTCAAGGACTATATTCTGGGTAAATACGACAATGAGCCTAAAACCCCGGAATGGGCATCGAAAATCTGCGGTGTGTCGGCCAAAGACATCATCAAACTGGCGGATATGTATGCCCGCACCAAGCCCGCCGCACTGAAGGCATCCTGGGCGCCGGGCAGAAACGCCTATGGCGAGCAGTACAACCGTATGGCCGCAGCCCTGCAGGCGATGACAGGTAATATCGGCATACTGGGTGGGTGCGCTGAAGGTGTCGGCAAGGCCTGGCATGCAGAAGCGGTGGCCTACCCCTATGATCAATACGCCAATATCTGGTTTCAGTCCATCAAATCAGATCGCTGGGCTCACTGCGTCCTCAACTATCCCAATGTAAAAAGAGAAGAGATCGGACTTTGGCCCCGGGAAGACGATACGGACGGACAGATCCCCAATATCAAGGGCATCTTTTGGCAGGGGTCCGATTGGTTCAATCAACTTACCAACATCAATAAAGAGATAGAGGCGATCAATAAGCTGGAACTGGTGGTCTGCATGGACTCGACCATCACCCCATCCGGACTGTATGCCGATATCCTGCTGCCCATTGCCACGCACTTTGAGCGGCATGATGTGGCGCTGCCCTGGTATAAAGGCCACTACTATATACATCGTCCCAAGGTCATAGAGCCGATGGGAGAGTCGAAGACCGATTTCCAGGTCTTCACGGAACTTGCCTATAGAATCGGTGGCGATGTGTTCGGGCAGGCCTTCAATCCAAAAGCAAACCGGGACTATTTCCATATCAATGATAATGTGGATGAAGCCTATCTCAGGGAGTGGTGGGAGCAGAAAGTCATCGCTCATCAGCATGTAGACATGTCCTGGGATGAGTTCAAACAGCGAGGCGTCTACAAATTTAAACTCGACCAACCGCACGTTGCCTTCAGGGAGCAGATAGAGAATGGGAAAGCGTTCCAGACTCCCTCCGGCAAGATTGAAATTCTTGCCTCACAACTGGCACAGATCACCGACTGGAAAAAAACCATGTATGGCTATGAGATCCCTTATATACCTAAATGGATCGAGCCCTGGGAGTCGTTGAACAGCCCAAAGACCAGTGAATTTCCATTTCATCTGATCTCGCCCCATCCACGTTGGAGAACCCACTCCATATTCAACAACTGCAGCTGGTTACGTGAGACCTATGAACAGGAAGTGACCGTGAACGCCTCGGACGCTAAAAAACTCGGCATCAAAACCGGCGATACGGTTGAGATCTGGAACAAGCGTGGCCGGGTTGTGGTACCGACCTATGTTACAGAACGCTGTATGCCGGGAGTGGCGGTACTGCATGAGGGGGTGTGGATTGATCTGGATGAGAACGGCGTTGACCGGGCGGGAAATCCGGACATGTTAACCCTGGATGAGCCCAGCCCTGCGGGATCATTCGCCTACAACACCGTACTGTGCAATATCAAGAAAACAGATCTGGAGCATCGACCCGGCTGGGACCAGCTGGCCACATCACGAGCACATGTCTTTAGGCGTGATCTTTAATCCTGGAGGAGAGAGCGATGACAAGCAAAAAAGACAGCACCAGGATAAAAGCCGCAGTAAAGCGTCGTAAACGCGAAACATATACACCGGTAGTGCCCGACAAGCAGTTGGGGTTCGTACATAATAATGTTGATTGCATCGGCTGCCGGGCATGTGAAATCGCCTGTAAAGACAAAAACGGACTTGCCGCAGGGCCCAGATTCAGACGGGTTCAATATATCGAGGGAGGTCACTACCCGGACGTCTATGCCTACAAGGTCAACATGTCCTGCAACCATTGTGAATCACCCGCCTGCCTGCCCACCTGCCCCACTGGTGCAATATTTAAACGTCAGTCAGATGGCATAGTCGATATCGATTCCACGCTGTGTATCGGCTGCCGGCGTTGCGAAGCCGCCTGCCCTTTTGGTGCGCCACAGTTTGATCCAGGCGACAACATTGTCAAAAAGTGCAATATGTGTGTAGACGAGATCGAGGCGGGCCGCAAGCCCTATTGTGTCATGGCCTGCATGATGCGGGTACTGGACATCGGTTCCATTGATGAGATTTGGAGAGGCAATTTACAGACGGCAGCCGTAGGACCTAATGATAATGTGTCCAAGCAAGTCAAGAACATGGCTAACATAGAGTTGACAAAGCCCTCCATCGGTTTTGTGGCGCACAGTAAAGGAAAGGTCAAGTAATGAATCTGTCAGATGAACAGAACGACAACTCAAACGACGAGCAGATCACAAGCTTTTTTCTTGCTGTTGCCGATGACCTTAAGATGTTCGTGCAGCTGCATGCCAAGGAGCCGGATACCGAACTCCTCGAGGCGTTGGTCAGCTGCGGATTTCCCAACTCTCTGGGTCTTAAACTGGTAAGCGAAGAGGGCAATATTGCAACTCAGTTTATGGCCCGAGTGGTTGAGACATTGCCGGAAACCTTCGATGATGAGTTTCTCGATATGCTGGCGGCAGACTTTGCAGACATCTATCTGAATCATAGTCTGCAGGCATCACCACTGGAGTCGGTGTGGATTGATGAAGAGAAGCTGACATGTCAGGTAAGTATGTTTCAGGTGAGAGCCTGGTATGAAAATTACGGCCTGATGGCGGAAAACTGGCGTATCCGGCCAGACGATGATCTGGTACTGCAACTTCAGTTCATATCCCATCTGTTTTCCATTGCCGACCCCCTGAAACAGCTGGAAGCAATAGCACGTTTCATGGATGAACACCTGTTGCGTTGGCTCGATCAATTTGCAACAAGAGTGGCACATCGTTCTGCCACACCCTATTTCTCAGGTATTGCCTTATTGACAGCGGCATATTGCGAGGAGCTGAGGGAACTTATAGCCAAGACTACCAATCAACCCAGGCCGTCTCAGGAAGATATAAATGAGCGGATGAAGCCAAAGCCGGTCAGTCAGGAGGTACCTCTGAGTTATATGCCCGGCATCGGCCCGGCAGTATAGATTGGAATACCGTTATGTCATAACCGGTTCATCTCACTATCCAAATCAACCCTTGGTGACATACCGTGACCTCAATCAATCCTAAAGGCCTTGTCAGCTTCCGATTAACATAGCCATATACTGAAAGGAGTAATAACATTACCGGGATGAAGATCAAGGCAACGAGACATTCTCTGTCTTATATCTGATGATTGTAATTCAGTATATATTCACTAACCGAATTTAGCGCTTAGGATCATGGCTCGTCTAAAGCAACTGATCAATCGCATACGACATGAAGAGAGACTGCCGACGGTAATCTCGGATCGTTGCGTGCATACCCTGATAGAGGTCGCAAGCTGCAAATCTTGTGTAGATGCCTGTCCCAGGCAGGCCTGGTTCCTGGATGATGAAGCCTTGCAGTTCGATACAACACTTTGTGACGGCTGTGGATTGTGCGTCCCAGTCTGTCCGCAGAGAGCGATCACGATCCAGTATGACATACTCATAGGTGACCTGGGACAGGAAAAGGTCGCACTCTGTGCATGTGAGCAGTCAGGGATAAGCGATAACAAAAGCACTCTACCTTGCATCCACCTCATTGGGCTGAGCGATATACTCAAACTCTACCGGCAAGGATATTATACATGGGTTACCACAACCGGCAGCTGTGCCGAGTGCCAACGCGGCCACTGCACCACCCTCTTTGAGCGAATTGAACAGATCAATCGCGCACTCATTGAGGAACAAAACCCGGTCATTGTATATCACCAAATAGAGGACGAGCAGTGGCAACGCATCCAATCGCGGCTGGATGATAAAACACCATCGCCCAGTCTCAGCCGGCGAGCTTTCTTGACAGAGATGCTCGACAGCGGTATTGACTCGACATCCGCACTCTTCAAACTGAATGAGCAGGAAGCTGACGCTCACCCACCACCCGGAGAGCTGTTGCCCAACCAGGGCGAGACATCGATCTGGCCCTATGTACCGAAAATCAACAGTAACAATTGCGATGGCTGCGACGCCTGTGTCAACACCTGCCCTCACAATGCAATAGAACTCACAGCTGGGGATGATAAGGCATCGTACAGAATCAAGCCCCAGGCTTGTACAGGATGCGCGATTTGCCAGGATATATGTGACAGGCAAGCCATCACTATCATGGAGTGGTCACAAATGGCGCAGCAGATACTGAAACTACAGACATTTACCTGTTCAAGGTGCGGCAACCCGGCGCATACACCTGCGGCCATCACAACTCAATCACTTTGCAGAATTTGTTCTCAAGTCAATCACCATAGAAATCTTTTTCAAGTCATGGATTGAATGTTTTGAGCCTGTTATAGCTAACTAGTTATAACAATTTCATAACAAATTTATTTATCCCACAGACATACCAACCTTCCTATGCTCTACTTGAAATCAGGGTCCTGGGGTTTGGAAACAAAATGACTATGAGTTGTAAAAAATATGAATCTATTTTTCGTGATTTACGGCTTTTCCTGCTGTTGCTGTTGCCGCTCTTAACCATCAGTTGCTCATCGGAAACATCGCAACAAGAACAGCAGCAGAAGACAAACGACAGGACTATTGATCGACACAGCGAATTTGCCCCGGGAATGCCATGGCTGAACGTGGAACGCCCTCTGACATTCGACGATATGTTGGGTAAGGTTGTAATTCTCGACTTCTGGACTTATGGCTGCATCAACTGCATCCATGTGCTAGCGGATCTGAAAAAGCTCGAACAAAAGCATGGCCATCAGTTGTTGGTCATCGGCGTCCATACACCTAAGTTCGATAACGAAAAAAACCTTGAAACACTGAGGAAAATAGTAACCCGGTATGACATTGAACATCCGGTCGTCAACGATGTCGATGGATTTCTCGCGACCGTTTACGGCATGCGTGCCTGGCCTACACGTGTACTTATTGATCCCAAGGGAGAGGTACTCGGCAAAGTGGTAGGGGAAGGACGATATGATCAGATTGACCAAAAAATTGCCGAGCTTCTCGAACAGCACAAACCTGTTCTCAACCATTCACCCATACCACTACGACTTGAACGGGAAAAGAGTGAATCCAAGCTGTTGTCGGCACCAGGAAAGATTGCGCTATCACCTGACCATATAGTCATTAGCGATTCACTCCATAATCGAGTCATTGTCACCGATCACAGCGGCAAAATTAAGCATATCATTGGCTCCGGTGCCCTTGGCAGCCAGGATGGTAACTTTGACAAAGCAAGCTTCAATTCACCTCAAGGCCTGGTCATTGACGACCATAACATCTATATAGCGGACACTGGCAATCACCTGCTCAGACTGATTGACCTGAATAAAAAAACCGTCGACACCATCGCAGGCAATGGCTCACTGGAGCGTAAACGCAGTGGTCAATATCATGCTACATCAATCGGCATGGCCTCACCTTGGGCACTCGCACTTTTGGATGACAGATTG
>NATW01000169.1 GCA_003094555.1 gamma proteobacterium symbiont of Ctena orbiculata | reverse complement strand
GGCGCACCCCAAGGGCACTTCCTTCGGGGCGCACCCCAAGGGCACTTCCTTCGGGGCGCAACCCGAAGGGCTGGGGCTGTTTTCCGCCCAGCGGCGTTATCATTTGCTCATTTAGCACGGCTAAACCTCGCTCATTCTGCCTTGCTGGGCAAAAAACAGCTCCAGCAGAGCTGATTGGATTAGTGTTAACAGGCCCTAGCACATAACGCATCGTTTAAAGCGTGATTTTACTTATTCAGCGAACTATCAGAGGAGATAATTATGTGTCAACCAGTCAATCTGCCCGTTGTCGACCAGACGGCATCCAATGATCAATCCGCCCTCTTTGCCGAGGAATTATTACAGATACTCAACCATGGAGCGACAGCACTGATGATATCCATCGGTCACCGCACTGGATTGTTCGACAGCATGGCCAAGTATCCACCAGGAGACAGTCATAGGCTAGCCGAGTCGGCGGGATTGAACGAACGTTATGTGCGGGAGTGGTTGGGCGCCATGGTGACCGCCGGTATTGTCACGTATGTGGCAGAGGATGGCAGCTATAGCCTGCCTCAAGCCCATGCCGGATTACTGACCAGGGATGCCAGCCCGGACAATGTGGCGGTATTCGCCCAATACATCCCGTTGCTTGGCCAGGTGGAAGACGACATCATCGACTGTTTCTACAATGGTGGCGGCGTGCCCTACACCCGCTTCAAGCGCTTTCATGAAGTGATGGCCGAGGATAGCGGGCAGACGGTGGTCAGCGCCCTGTTTGAACATATCCTGCCATTGATCGATGGCCAGTTATCCCGCCTGGAGCAGGGCATCGATGTGCTGGATGTGGGCTGCGGCCGGGGTCAGGCCCTGCTCTCATTGGCAAAGGCCTTCCCTAACAGCAACTTCACCGGCTACGACTTTTCCAGCGAGGCCATACACTGGGCGCGGCAGGAGGCGCAGCGGCAGGGGTTGAGCAACCTGCTGTTCGAGGTCAAGGATGCGGCCGCCATGGATGAGACAGAGGAATATGATTGGATCGTCACCTTCGATGCCATCCATGATCAGAAGTCACCGGATCGGGTGTTAGCCGCCATTCATCAAGCGTTGCGTGACGATGGCGTCTATCTGATGCAGGACATCAAGGGATCGAGTCATCTGCATAACAATCTGGATCACCCTATCGGACCTTTGCTGTATACCCTTTCCACCATGCACTGCATGACGGTTTCACTGGCCCAGGAGGGTGCCGGTCTGGGTACAGTGTGGGGTAAGGAGCTGGCCCTGCAGATGTTGAGCGAGGCCGGTTTCAAGCAGGTCGAGGTGAAGGAGTTGGAGCACGATTTTCAGAACTACTTCTACATCATGCACAAAAATTGACCTGCTTACTTCAGCATTTTGGTTGTGATGGGTGGGGCAGGGCCCCACCCTGCAGCCTATGCTGAGTTTACACCTCGGCACAATCGATACATCGCGTGATGGTAGGATCGGCATTCAGCCGGCGCACATCGATAGCCTGTTTACAGATAAAGCAATAACCATACTCATCTGCATCGATACGCCGCAGGGCTCCCTCGATTTTTGCTAGCTGTTGTAGACGTCTCCTGGCGGTCTCCTGGGCCATTTGCTGGGCCTGCATGGCGTCCATACGACTCAGACGTCCGACCCGGCTCTGGTCCAGTTCGACTGTCTCTCCCGCCGCTTGCGATGTCTCAACGACGGCCTGCAGCTCCGCTTGCAGTTGCAACAATCTCTCCCTGATCGTATTGATTTCGTCGGCTGTCATCATAATGTCAGTAGTGGCGTCTGCTTATTGCACGAACAATTATCTGTATAGTGTATCTTAGATAAATGTCTACCCACCTTATCCTGTAAGTTTACATCATGAACAAACACATATTAGTCCTGACAATCTGCCTCTGTTTTTGCGCCTACAACGCGTTCGCAGAGGAAGAGGGTGAAGCCGTCGAGGCGATGGAGGAGTATTTCGAATTCGTCGACTATGGTGGTGCAACCATCTTTGCGCAACAGATACCCGCCGAGGATTGGGGCAGTTTTTTCATCGTCGATACTCGTAGCGCAGCCCAATATGGGAAGGCGCATATCCCCGGTGCGGTGAATATCGAATGGCGCCAGATCCTGGCACGGCGTTCGGAACTGCCGCGGGACAAACCGGTGCTGGTCTACTGTAATACCGGTTCACTGTCAGCCCAGGCGGGTTTTGCCCTGCGTCTGGCGGGACACGAGAATGTGAGAATCCTCCAGGGTGGAATCCGTGAATGGCAGGCCAAAGGTGGTTTCGAGGCCCACGCCCGCGAAGTGGAGTCAACCCAAGCTGAGGATGCTGCCGAGCAGAATTGAACTGCCACTCAAATCAAGCGACCTATGATCTGGGCAACCAGAATAGTCAGGAGCATTGAGGAGAGGGTGCCGATCAGGACGTACTCTGCGAAGGCGCGTTCTTCCATTTGGCGAAAACGTGCGAATCCCTTAGCCGCTATGATCAAGGCAATCACGTTGAAGTTTTGGCTTACCAATAGAACGCTATACATCAACCAACGTTCCAATATGCCGATGACGCGGCCGGCATTGAACTCCTGCTCGTCGAGTTGATTAGTATTGGGTTGATTAACATCATCTGCTTTCAGCTGTGGTTCCAGGCCGAACCGGTGGAATAGACTGCGGATCAGGAGATTGGCCTCATTCGCTACAAGCAGAAATCCCAACAGGAACCAGAGACCCGGGCTCAGAAACGCGTCCATGTTCTCCCCCTCGTGCCAAAGCACGGCCACTGCTTCGCTGAGTGCGGTCTCAAGCCAGGGCGCTAATATCAGCTTGTCCCGGAGGAGTGCAGTCGCAATCAGGATCATCAAAAGTCCGATAAAGCGACTTTCATTCAGCCAATCCTTGGCTAACCAGCGCTCAGGTGCCAAGAGGATAAGCAGCACCAACACAGCAAACATCGAGGGCAGCCAACCAACAGCAAAGACCAGGAGACAAAGCACCACCTGGAGCAGGCCAAATATAATCAATGTGCGGCTGGAGAGGCGCCCGTCGTTGAAAATGTAGACCAGTCGGCTGAACAATAGGCCGTTTAGAAACAGCAATTCTTCCATGCGTTGGTTCCCTGTTTATGCAGTTGAGGCATCCCCGGTCAAACAGTTATTCAGAAGTTCGGCCAAGGCGGACAGTACCTGGATCACCACCTCCAGTCCTCCGCTACGGATGTTCTTGTATACCGCCTGCTCTGAAACATGCAGACTTTCAGCGATAGCTTTTACTGAATGACCAATCAGCAATCCATGCAGGATGGCCAGACGGTTGGTCTCCCATTTTTGCATTCGCTGGCTAAGCAGGCGCAAGGTTCCCTCAGCCAGCGGGACCCAGTTTTCAGGTGCTCCATCAAGGTGAAACAGGTCGCCGCTATCCTTAAGCCGGTTGATGCCATCCCGGGCTCGGTAGAAAGCCGGGCCATCCATTCCCATGGCCTGATCTGGATTCAGGTCGGTAGCGATCTCTCCGAGCCCCAAGGAAAATCGCACTTGGTCGGGGTGCAGGGCCACCATGATCTGAATGATGTCGATGAAAACACGCTCTGCCTGGTCGAAGACGGCCTGGAACTCATCACCAAGGGTCAGGGTATAGGGCGACACCGGTCTTGGCGTCCGCTCATTCAGCGTCTTCAGTAGCGCGTTGAGTCGATGCTGGAGACCTTTGCGATCGGGGGAGTGCCGCGAGGCGACGAGATCGCCGATCAGAACAAGGTAGGACATGCGTCAACCTCTTTGGTTGTTTATGAAGATATTAAACCAAAAAGGTTGTATATGTCAAACCAGACCGGTTTAATTAATAAAGATTAAACCGTCTCTTCGCCCAACAGCAGGCCCTTTTTGAGCCCCTCGGGTAGCGCCTGACCAGGATTGATGGTTTTTTAGGTCCCGGTCTTTTGCTTGGTTGCGGCGGCCCCATATTCAAACGAGTCGGAATAGAGCTCTTCCCCGGCCAGTCCATGGCTGAGAAAGGCCTCTTTGCCGGCCTCGATCATCGGTGGCGGACCGCTCATGTATACTTCATGGCCGCTGAGATCGGGATGATCCTCGATGACGGCCTCGTGTACCCAGCCGGTCTTGCCGGACCAGTCGGCGTCGGGTTCGGAGAGCACAGGCGTATAGGTGAAATTACTATACTTGCTTGCCCATTGCTGTGGCAGTTCAGGCAGATAGAGGTCGCTCTTGGCGCGTACCCCCCAATAGAGATGCATGGGGCGTTGAATCCCGATTTGAAAGGCGTGCTCGATGATGCCCTTGAGGGGCGCAAAACCGGTACCGCCACCCATCAGGATAATCGGTTTGGATGACTCTTCCCGCAGATAGTAGCTGCCGAGGGGTGCCTCCATGCGCATGATGGTCTTCTCCTCCATGCCACTGAAGAGCACATCGGTGAAAAGGCCGCCGCTGACATGACGGATATGCAATTCGATAAAGTCGTCATCATGGGGCGCATTGGCTATCGAGAAGGCGCGTTTGGTTCCATCCTGGAGGACAAAATTAAGATATTGGCCGGCAAGAAACTGCAGTCGTTCCCCCTCCGGCAATTTCAGGTAGAGCCGGATGACGTCATCGTTGAGACGTTCAATGCGGTCGATCTTACAGGGCATGGTACGGATCGGGATATCCTTCGACTGGGCGATCTCTTTAACTTCGATGGTGATATGCGTAGTGGGGGTTGCCTGGCATATATAGCATTCGCCGTTCTGGTCATCGACCATCACCGGTGGTATTCCGTTGGGGTAGTCGACCTGGCCGGTTGCAAGGGTAGCCAGACAGTCGCCACAGAAGCCGTTACGGCAGCCGTAGGGGAGATTGATACCCTGTCTGATGGCGGCATCGAGTATGGTCTCACCCGATTCGACCGAAAATTCATGACCACTGGGCTCAACCTGCACTTTATAACTCATGGGATAGCTTCTCATTCATGAGTCGATACAATCGGCGTAACAATAAGTTATCCTCAATCGACCTGGATATATTATAGGTTTGGTGGGGAATTCTCTCCTATTCTTGTCAGGAATTAAACCGGGAGTCCATTGGGTTATGGGTGTGACCATAGTTGGTTGTGGCGATATCGGCACGCGGGTGGCGTTGGCATATAGAGACGAGGGGGTCGATGTTGCCGGGTGGGTGCGCACGCAACAGAGTGCAGAGAAGCTGCGGGATGTTGCTATCGAAGCGGTTCAGATCGATCTGGATCGGCCTGTGATGCCAGCCAGTGAGATTGAATCACAGCGGCTTTACTATTTCGCACCGCCACCACCACAGGGTCAGCAGGAGAGCCGGGTTGCCCGGTTTATCGCGCAGTTGAAGAATCGGCCTCTACCGCAGAAGGTGGTCTATTTGAGCACCAGCGGTGTGTATGGTGATTGCCGGGGGGAGTGGGTGGATGAATCCCGGCCGCCGGCCCCGATGGCGGATCGGGCGAAACGGCGCCTGGATGGTGAGCAACGCTGGCGGGCCTGGAGTGAGCAAACCGGATGTGCCCTGGTGATATTGCGAGTGGCGGGGATCTATGGACCGGGGAAGCTGCCTGTGGAGCGGTTGCGTAGCGGTCAACCCATGGTGGCCGAGGCGGAAGCGCCGATCACCAACCATATCCACAGCCTCGATCTGGTAAAGACAGCGCGAATCGCCATGCAGCGAGGTGTCTCGGGGGAGGTCTACAACGTCTGCGATGGTGCGCCGGAGCCGATGACCCGCTATTTCAACCGGGTGGCCGATTTCCTGGGACTGCCACGGCCGCCTGTGATCAGTCTGAAGGAGGCACAGCAACAGCTATCGCCGGGGATGCTCTCCTATCTGCGGGAATCACGCAGACTCAGTAATCGTAAGCTGCTTGATGAGCTGGAGGTCGAGCTGGACTACCCAGATCTGCAGCAGGGTCTACCGGCTTCTGTTTAGAAAATCGTGCTAAACCTTCAGCCACTTGAACAGCGGATCCCAGAGAACCACATCCTTATAGACCTGTGACGGGGCCAGCTCAAAGATCGCCAGGCCTTTCTCCGCAGAGCGGATATAGTTTTGACTCTCCCGCAGATGGGTGATGAAGGGGATCTTGAGATGACCCAGGTAGGTCTCCAGGTCGTGGTAGATGCGGGTCTGCTCCTTGGCCCGGTTGGCGACAATCCCGATCCGGGTCTGGTTTTTGGAGACCCGGCCGCTGGCCAGCAGTTCAGTCAGGAAACGGCTGCAGGCGCGCATATCGATGGGCGAGGGAAGCACCGGCAGGATCAATGTGTCGACTCGCAGCAACATTTTATTGATCGCCTTGCCGTGTACCCCGGCTGGAGCATCCATGATCAACAGGTCGGTCCCTTTGGCGGGTCTGACCGGTTCATTCGCCGCATTGATGGCCTGGATATCGGGTACCCCTTCGTAGTCTTTTCTTGCTTCCAGCCAGTCCATAGTGGACTGCTGTGGGTCAAAGTCCGCCAAGGCGACACGCTTGCCCTCATCGGCGTACCAGGTGGCCAGGTTGGTAGCGATGGTTGTTTTGCCACAACCCCCCTTAGCATTCATCAACATGATTGTGCGCATTACTATTCCCTACCTTATTAGTGTTAGCAGACCCTATTTTAGTCGATCCCGAGCTGATCCCAAATATCATCGATGCGTTGCTTGACGCTCGCTGTCATGGTGATCGGCCTTCCCCACTCTCTTTGCGTCTCGCCAGGCATCTTGTTGGTCGCGTCAAGACCGATTTTCGAGCCGAGGCCTGATACCGGCGAGGCGAAGTCGAGATAGTCGATGGGTGTGTTCTCCACGATGGTGGTATCCCGTGCTGGATCCATGCGGGTGGTCATGGCCCAAATGACATCCTGCCAATCCCGTGTATTGACATCATCGTCGACTACGATCACGAACTTGGTGTACATAAACTGGCGTAGGAAAGACCAGACCCCCATCATCACCCGCTTGGCATGACCAGGATACTGCTTCTTCATACTCACAATTGCAAGCCGGTAGGAGCAGCCCTCAGGCGGGAGATAGAAATCGATGATTTCCGGGAACTGTTTCTGCAGGATCGGTACGAAGACCTCATTCAACGCCATGCCGAGCACCGCCGGTTCGTCCGGAGGACGGCCGGTATAGGTGCTGTGATAGATCGGCTCTTCGCGATGGGTTATGCGGGTGACGGTGAAAACGGGAAAGCGCTCGACCTCGTTGTAGTAGCCGGTGTGGTCGCCATAGGGACCCTCCTGCGCCATGTCATCGGGATGGATGTGCCCCTCAAGCACGAACTCCGCGGAGGCGGGTACCTGGAGATCGGATTCCAAGCATTTGACCACCTCTGTACGGCTGCCGCGAAGCAGCCCGGCGAAGGCATATTCCGAGAGTGTATCCGGCACCGGGGTAACAGCGCCGAGAATGGTGGCCGGATCGGCACCCAGGGCGACACAGACCGGAAAGGGTTCACCAGGATGGGCTGCCTGCCACTCTCGATAGTCGAGGGCCCCGCCGCGATGGGCCAACCAGCGCATGATCAGGCGGTTGGGCCCGAGCAGCTGCATGCGGTAGATGCCGAGATTCTGGCGTGATTTGCTGGGGCCGCGGGTGATCACCAGCCCCCAGGTTATCAGGGGTGCGGCATCCTCCGGCCAGCAGGTTTGAATAGGCAGCCGGGTCAGATCGACCTCATCCCCCTGTTGCGAGACCGCCTGGCAGGGGGCGTTGCGCAACTCTTTGGGAGCCATGTCGAGCACCTTGCGGAATACCGGCAGCTTGTCCCAGGCATCCTTCATCCCCTTGGGGGGATCTGGCTCCTTGAGAAAGGCGAGCAGCCTGCCCACCTCACGCAGGGCCTCTACCGACTCCTCACCCATCCCCATGGCGACCCGCTCGGGGGTGCCGAAGAGATTGCCGAGCAGCGGATAGGGGGAACCCTTGACCTGCTCGAACAGTAGTGCGGGACCGCCGCGGCGCAGGGTGCGATCGCAAATCTCCGTGATCTCCAGCTTGGGATCCACTTCGGTGTGAATGCGTTTCAGGTCACCCCGGGATTCAAGCTGTTGGATGAAATCACGTAGATCTTTGTACTTCATGGCCTTGCAGCGTTTATTTGTCTCTCGGTGACATTACCAGAGGCAGCATTGAGGTCAAGTAATACCCGACCTGAGCGGTATGTTGAGCGTGGCGATGGAATCACAAATATCAACGATCAGAACTTCCAGGGGTTAAAGAGACCCGGATGGCAGTCGCTAATATTTAGTGTATTTATCTATGTCACGAACAGGAGACCTAGCGTCATGCGAATCAACCGGCATGACAGGGACGTCCTGATAGATCTGTTGCAGAGCAGTGAAGACAGACTCATCGAACTCATACTCTACTATGCCAATCAAGAAGGCTACACTCGCTACACCTCGACCTTGAAAGAGGCCTGGAGGCTCTCCATAGAGGGCCTGAGCAAGGCAATTATCGAGGTTGTCGAAAGGTCCGACATGGTGCCTGAGCTGAGTCCGGAAGAGGACTATGCTAACGACCCTGCTACTCAGTTTGGCGTCATAGAGGCGCAACGTCACCGAGGCAGAGGCGTCAATCTCTCGATGTTTCTGGGATTGATGAAATATTACCGGCAATCCTATGTCGACCTGCTGACCGAGTCAGGTGGATTCGATTATCCCAAGTCAGTGGAGCTGCTGGTCAGGCGGTTCTTCGATCGTACAGAGCTGGCCTATTGCGACGAGTGGGCCGGGACAGATGCCGAGGCGCAGATCAAGGAGCTGAGCTGCAACAATCTGCAGCTGGCCACTGAGAAGAATAAATACCTCACCCTCTTCGAAAGCCTCTCATCACCGGTGATTCTGTGCGATGAGGACGGTAAGGTGGACAACTATAACAATGCTGCCGGGCGCTTGTTGTTGGGCTGTGATACCCCAGGCAGTCGATATTATGCTGAGCAGCGTAATGACCTGGAGCCACCCGGCTTGCATCATGAACTCGGGAAAATGAAGCACAAGGGATTGGATCACTGGGAGCTGGAAAAAAGCTACACAACGCCTGAAGGTGATAGGACCTATGGGGTTCGAATCGAACGGATGCTCGATGTGAGTCACAAGTTTGCCGGTTACACCGTCCTCTTCAATGACATCTCCGAGACCATTCAGTGGGGTGCACAGCTGGCAGAGATCAACCGTGAACAGAAGCAGCTGATCGAGGATCTGAACAGCACAAGACAGCACCTGGTACAGTCAGAAAAGATGGCCGCCGTCGGTCAGCTGGCATCGGGTGTGGCCCACGAGATCAATACTCCAATCCAATATATCGGTGAGAATATCCAGTTCATGCAGGAGGCCTTTGGGGATCTGATCGACACAGCCAAGCAGCACCTGAATCTGCTCTCTGCCGTGGAGGGGGGCAGTGTCTCCCGGGATCTGTTGGCCCAAGCGCGCAGCCAGGTGGAGGAGGCCGAGCTTGACTATCTTTTTGACGAGATTCCGGTGGCGGTAAAGCAATCCCTGGATGGGGTGGCGATGGTCTCCAGCATTGTCACGGCGATGAAGGATTTTGCCAGGCCGGGCACCAATGACAAGGTCGATACCGACCTCAATGGGGCTGTGGTCAGTACCCTCCAGGTCTCTGCCAATGAATGGAAGTACCATGCGGAGATAGAGACCGAGCTCGACCCGGAACTGCCCCTGGTTCCCGTGGTACCGAGTGAAATCAATCAGGCCCTGCTGAATGTGATTGTCAATGCTGCAGCGGCGATTAAGGAGTGCGAGGAGCGTACAAACTCCAGGGACAAGGGCAGGATAAAGATTATCACCCGTAAAAGTGGCGATTGGGTGGTCATCGAAATCAGCGATTCCGGTTGCGGTATTCCCCGGGAGATCCAATCCAAAATCTTCGACCCCTTCTTCACCACCCGGGATGTGGGTCAGGGTAAGGGACAGGGGCTTACGGTCGCTTACCTGGCGATTGTGATTAAACACGCTGGTGAGATCGCTTTACTGCGCAGCTCCGAGGAAGGTACGGCCTTCGAGATACGTCTGCCCATCAAACCCGGAATAAACAAGGCGGCTGAGCGTAAGCTGTGGCGGTAGGGCGGTCGATTTGATACGGGTTTCACAAGCCCGGATGACCCATCCATGAGAAAGGTGTCAGACTTATAACCAGTCCCATCTTCCCCTCCTGTTTCCAGCCACACTGAGCTTTGCTGAACAGGCGGCTAACAGGATTTGACACTACCCTGAAATGTTGTGACCGTCGTCGAGGTCAACCGCGATTATTGAGGGATGTGGTTGAAAAAATAAATTGAGCCAGTAATATAAGAGAAATCTAATATACTTATCGGAGTCCTTGACAATGAGGCGTTTGCTGGTTCCATTTATCATCAGCCTTGGGTTGCTGCCCACCCTATCGATGGCGGAAACCGGAGAGCTCGAAACCGCTACCGTGGTGAAGCGGGAGGCGGCCAGGGAGTTCTGGCTCGACGGGGTGGTCGAGGCGATCAACCAGACCACCCTATCTGCCCAGACCCGGGGTCAGGTGGAGGAGATACTGTTCGACGTGGATGACTACGTGGAGCAGGGTCAGGTGGTGGTGAGACTGAAAGCCACCGAGCAGCAGGCCGGATTGGATCAGGCCAGGGCGGACTTGAAGGAGGCCGTGGCCCGGCTCCAGGAGTCCCAGGACAATTTCAAGCGCAGCAAGGATCTGTTCGGGCGCAAGCTTGCGTCCCAGTCGCAACTGGATAAATCCACGGCGGCGCTGAAATCCGCGAAGGCGCGCAGGGAGGCGGCGGAAGCGCGCCTGGCACAGGCCAATGAGCAGTTTGAATATACCCGTGTCAAGGCCCCCTACAGCGGCATAGTGACCCATCGTCACGTGGAGGTGGGGGAGATCGCCTCTCCCGGTCAAAAGTTGATGAGCGGCATCTCCCTGGATCAGCTGCGGGTCACCGTTGAGTTGCCACAGAGCCTGATCCCGGTGATACGCAAGCAGGGCAAGGCACGGGTGCTGTTGTCTACCGGTGAGGCCATCGAAGGTCAGGGACTCACCATCTTTCCCTTTGCCGATCAAAGCAGCAATACCTTCAAGGTTCGCGTCGATCTGCCGCAAGGCATCGCGGACCTGTTCCCGGGGATGTTTGTAAAAACGGCCTTTGTCACCGGGGTTAAAAAGGAGCTGGTGGTCCCGACAGGGGCGGTTGTCTATCGTTCCGAGGTGACAGCCGTGTATGTCGTGGGTAAGCAGGGGCGGGTCCATTTCCGGCATATTCGCGCCGGGCATCCGGTGGCGGGGGAGATGCTTGCGGTGATCGCGGGTCTGTCGGAGGGAGAGCGGGTGGCAACCGACCCGGTAGCTGCTGCCAAGTTATTGAAACAGCAGTTGGCGGAGGGCCAGGATGGATAAGTTGGGCCTCTCCGGCGCTGTTGCAAAACGTTTCCTGATCACTGAAATCACCCCGCTGCTGGCCCTGGTGGGTCTGCTGCTGGGTGTATTCGCTGTATTGGTGACCCCCCGCGAAGAAGAGCCGCAGATCAATGTCACCTTCGCCAATGTCTTCATCCCCTTTCCCGGCGCCACCGCCACCGAGATCGAGAATCTGGTGGCGACACCGGCGGAGCAGGTGTTATCGGAGATCGACGGCATCAAGCATGTCTACTCCACCTCGCGTCCCGGTATGGCGGTGCTGACGGTGCAGTTCCTGGTGGGTGAGGATCGTGAGGACGCCATCGTGCGCCTCTTCAGCAAGGTCTACGCGAATCAGGACTGGCTGCCCCAGGGCCTGGGTGTGGGGCAACCGATCATCAAGCCGAAGGGCATCGACGATGTGCCAATTGTCACCGCCACCCTTTGGTCGGAAAACCCCGAGGTGGGTGCCTTTGAACTCGGCCAGGTGGCACATGCCATCGAATCCGAACTGAAACGGGTACCGGGTACCCGTGACATCTACACCATCGGTAACCCCGATCGGGTGGTGCATGTGTTGCTCGATCCCCAGGCGTTGTCTGGTCATGGCATCGACCTGAGTGATCTGCGCAATGCCCTGCAGGCAGGCAACCATATCCGTGACAATATCAGCGTCACCGCCGACAACCGGGAGTTGCTGGTGCAGGCCGGCACCTTCCTCACCTCCGCGGAGGAGATCGAAGCCCTGGTGGTGGGTGTGCATGAGGGTAAGGCGGTCTATCTGCGTGACGTGGCCAGGGTGAGCCATCAGCCCGATATCCCCCAGCACTATGTCTGGATGGGTGTGGGTCCCCAGGGTGAGGCCAAGGATCTGCCCCCGGGTGGGAAGTTTCCGGCGGTGACCATCGCCGTGGCGAAGAAGGCGGGCACCAACGCGGTGGATATCTCCAAGGCGGTGATCGACCGTTTCCAGCAGCTCGAGGGGGTGTTTATACCCGAAGGGGTACACGCAACCATTACCCGTAACTATGGGGAGACGGCAGAGAGCAAGGCCAACAAGCTGATCACCAAGCTCGTCTTCGCCACCCTCTCGGTGGTGGTGCTGGTGCTCTTGACCATCGGTTGGCGCGAGGCCTTCATCGTCGGCGCCGCGGTGGTGGTGACCCTGGCGATCACCCTGTTCGCCTCCTGGGCCTGGGGCTTTACCCTCAACCGGGTCTCCCTGTTCGCCCTGATCTTCTCCATCGGCATCCTGGTGGATGACGCCATCGTGGTGGTGGAGAATATCCATCGCCATCTGCAGATGGGGGCCAAGCATCTGTTGGAGGCGATTCCCAGGGCGGTGGATGAGGTGGGCGGTCCCACCATCCTGGCCACCTTCACTGTCATCGCCGCACTGTTGCCGATGGCCTTCGTCACCGGCCTGATGGGGCCCTACATGAGTCCGATCCCGATCAACGCCAGTACCGGTATGTTGATCTCCCTGATCGTGGCTTTTGTCTTCACCCCCTGGTTAACCAACCGGATACTGGCCAGCCAGGCGGAAAAAATAGCCAGCCACGCCCATGCCGAAATTGAGGATACGGCGCTGAGTCGATTCTTCACCCGGGTGATGACCCCCTTCCTTGCCGGCAGTCGGGGGAATCGCATGCGCTGGGTGCTGTTGGGCTCGATCATGCTGCTGATTGCCGCCTCACTCTCTCTGGTGGCGACTAAATCGGTGGTGATGAAGATGCTCCCCTTCGACAACAAGTCGGAGTTCCAGGTGGTACTCGACATGCCGGAAGGGACCAGCCTGGAGCAGACCACCCGGGTACTCGACGAATTGGGTGACTACCTGGGCAGGGTGGCGGAGGTGACCGACTACCAGGTCTACGCCGGGACCGCCTCGCCGATCGGCTTCAACGGCCTGGTGCGGCAGTACTACCTCCGCGAGGGGGCCCATCTGGGTGACATCCAGGTCAATCTGGTGGAAAAACACCACAGGGATCGTAAAAGCCATGAGATCGCCCTCTCGGTACGTAAACCCCTGCAGGCGATCGCGAGAGAGTACAAGGGTAACGTGAAGGTCGTGGAGGTGCCGCCGGGACCACCGGTAATGTCACCCCTGGTGGCGGAGGTCTACGGTCTCGACTATGAGGGACAGACAGAGGCCGCGTGGGAGGTGCGCAAGGTATTTGAGAATACCCCGGACATCATCGACGTGGATGACAGTGTGGAGTTCCCCTCGGCAAAGTTCGTGGTGAGGGTCGATCGGGCAAAGGCGGCGAGGCTGGGGGTGGCCCAGAGCACGGTGGCCGAGGCCCTGTCGACGGTGTTGCATGGCGAAGACGCCAGTTATCTGCATGGGGAGAACCTGAAGTATGCAGTGCCGATCCGCATCGAATATGCCGAGGCGGACAAGGCCGATCTCGACCAGGTGCTCTCACTGCGGGTGCGTTCGCTGGGAGGCGAGCTGGTGCCCCTGTCGGAGATCGTGCAGGTGATCCCGCGGGTGCGCGAGTACTCCATCTACCACAAGGACCTGCTGCCGGTGGTCTATGTTACCGGTGACATGGCCGGAGAGACCGACAGTCCCCTCTACGGCCTGTTCGACATCTCGGGCCAGCTGGGTGACGGCGGCATCGAACAGTGGTTCCTGCAACAGCCGGAGAACCCCTACGCCTACAGCCTGAAGTGGGACGGGGAGTGGCAGATCACCTACGAGACCTTCCGCGACATGGGCATCGCCTACTCAGTGGGGCTGCTGATGATCTATCTGCTGGTGGTGGCTCAGTTCCGCTCCTACCTGGTACCCCTGGTGATCATGGCGCCGATCCCGCTGACCGTGATCGGCATCATGCCTGGGCATGCCATGTTGGGGGCCCAGTTTACCGCCACCTCCATGATCGGCATGATCGCCCTGGCGGGTATCATCGTGCGTAACTCAATCCTGCTGGTGGATTTCGTCAACCAACAGGTGAGAGAGGGCATGGCGCTGGAGAAAGCGGTGATCAACTCGGCGGCGGTACGTGCCAAGCCGATTGCATTAACGGCCATCGCGGCCATGGCGGGTGGCTTTTTCATCCTCGACGATCCGATCTTCAGCGGCCTGGCGGTCTCCCTGATTTTCGGTCTCTTCGTCTCCACGGTGCTGACCCTGGTGGTGATCCCGGTGGTCTATTATGCGGCGATGCGCAACCGGGTTGAGTTCATCCGTGCCGACGACTAACCATTGAAGCAACATAGCCGGCCTTCCGATTCAGGATGGCCGGCTTGGTCTGGGCTCGCTGTTTGTTCATCGTTTCAGGATGTAAACGAGTTGGCAAGTTTTCTTTGGCTTGGGTTATGCACTAATCTTGCACATATGAAATCAATTCGGTGATGCTTGAGATGAGATCAATGCTGAGGTTGCCGCAACTGATCAAGAATTCATTGCGGTCCCGGTTCAGAGTTTTCGATACCTTTCCGGTTAGCCTGGTTATCTGTCTGATTGGTTTTCTTGCGCATTTCTCCTTCATATTTTTGTTTGACTACTGGGGCGTTCCGTCACTCTCCTATTTCAATGTTTTCAGCTCCTGGCTGTGGGCCTGGGCGATTGCAGAAATTCTGCGTGGTTATACTTATCGATCTGTCTATTTAGGCACTATTGAAATATTGCTTCACGCTGTATTCGCAATGTCGATTTTGGGGCAGGACTCAGGATTCGATCTCTATCTATGGCCGTTGGTTGCATGGTTGGCGTATTACCCAAACATAAACCATAAATTTGCACTGGTTGCCGGCTCAGCAAGTATCATTTTATGGGTGTTTGGGCGTGTTTACCGGAGTCATATTGAAGATGTCCCGGTATCCGTTGAAACGCTCGATATGATGCTGCGGGTAAATGCAGTAATTGCAGGTGTTGCATTCATTTTTGGTATCGTCAGCGCGCGTATTTTAGTGGAGAGGCATAGCAAGAAGTCCTTTGCCCTGCATCTCCAGAACAGTGTCAGGAAAGAGGACTTGGTGTGTCGCTGGGCGGCGAAGAGTTCATCATTATTCTTCCAATATGCTCCCTTGAGGATGCGACTTCGAAGGCTGAAAGCGTTCGAAGAGAAATCGCCGATAAGAGCACCGTCGATGGCCGGGTACAGCCAATATATATAACCGCAAGTTTCGGAGTGACGCTTAACGCCACCGGGGAATACTTTAGCGATCTTATTTCGCGGGCGGACAAGCTGCTGTATCAGGCAAAGGCGTCCGGGCGGAATTGTGTCATTGCGAAATAGATGCTGATGTCCCTGGCTGATTACCAGATATAAATCACCGACTCCTTGCGTCCAGGCGCATATGGATCAGCGCAACCCTGTCGCCATTTGGCATGCTGCGCTGTTCAATCTCACAGGGTTTGAATCCCAGCGATGTGTAAAGCAGCAATGCCGGGGTGTTGACATTGAAAACCGAAATATAGACGGTCGAGGCGTAGTGTTCGAAGATGATGTCACACATATGGCAGATCAAGCGCCGACCGATACCCTGGCCCCGGTAGGCCTCTGATATAACCACGTTGCCGATGAAAAACCTGTCACCGGCGGTGTTGGTATAGAGATTGGCAAATCCGATCACTTGCCTGTTATCCAGCACCACGGTGAAATCTCTGCGCTGTGTTGCGAGTCGTTGCAGCTGTGATCTGTCAAAGGGCCAGCTACCAGAGGGGTAGATGAGATAGAACTCCTCCGGGGATGTGAACAGCGCCACAATAGCGTCGTAGTGAGACTCATCCCCGGCGGTTATCTCAAATCTGTCAATAGAATTGCTGCTGACTGTCACAAGGATCGATCATTCTCCAATTCGTTTAAGATATTTTAGCTCAAGCCACTCCTCGGGTTGCATATTACTGACACGCGCCCAAGTGTCATAGGTTTCATAAACAAATACCCGCTGCCCCTCCTTATATTCGCGGCTGGTCCGGTTGGAGTTGGGTGCCTCGACAGCCGCTATGGATGTGGCTGTAATCTTGTGCACCTTGGGCAGGCGATGCTTCATTCGGTGGATGATTCTACCGGTTTGTTCAGTGGAGCTGTATCTCAAGGTACTACTTCTGCTGCTGGGGCTTGCGTCGATACGGCAGGTCTTGTTGAGTGCGATACAACCCTTCCCGCAGGGCTTTCCTTTGATACAGTTTCTGGCATGGGTGAGGGTACCGAGTGTCAGGATAGAGACGAGGGCGAGGGCAAGCGTCTGCTTGATGTCCATGTGTGAGTCCTTTCATAGTCTTTGCGCCAAGGCGATCCTGCGATGGCGGTTATACAATCTGCCTGCACACGATAGCGATTGATGGATATGCTATCAATGCCGGAAATGAATTAACGTTTATTTAATCCGAGTCAGAGAGCAATAATCTCTCTGATTGGTAACTGTTGCTCTCTGATCTGATTTTTTCATTGACTTTAATGCGTCACACTTCGGGTGTGAATATTTAACAGACTCCTCTCCCGTATCACCTTAGCCTGAGTCGTGCTGAGCAATGAGGCTCAGCGATTCACGCACAAAGGAGAGAGTGGATGCTCAGAAAACGTTTGTTCATAACACTGGGACTTGGTGTATCGACGATGTTGTCAGGCGGGCTGCAGGCTGCCCAGGTCGATTTGTCACCGGCGGTGGCTCTGACTTCAATCAACACGACCAATGTGGCTGACGTTCGCGTTGCGGTGGAAGCGCGCAAATGGGTCGCACTGGATCAGGACCAGGAGCCTGGTAGCGAGGCGAGGGTGGAGTTGAACCGCAAGGCCTCCAACAAACGTCGCAGCGTATTCGATATCACCATTCCCGGTTTCTGGATGACCGGTAAGAAGGGTGATGACGGCCAGATCTATCAACAGATCGAGATCCCGGGTCTTGGTAGCCATGACGAGTTGGGCCAGCCCGATCTGCCCCGTTACAAGTTCCATCTGGCCCTGCCTTTCAGCAAGGGCAAGGTGAGCATGCGCGGCGAGGTGCAGGAGTTACGACGCTTTCAGGATATCCTGGTCTGGCCCCAGTCTGTGCCGGAGCTGGATGGGGAAAAAGATAGCGGTACCCCGGAGCAATTCGTGGTGGATCGTGAAACCTACGCCGGTAAGGGGAGCTGGCCCGGCGCACTGTCACCCGAGAGCTATGAGATTGGTAAGGCCCTGCGAGGGATCCCCGCCATCCATGGCGAGGCCTGGCCGGTGCAGTGGGATCCCTCCAGTCGCGAGCTGCAGGTGGCTGGCAAGATCACCTACATCCTGGACCACGTCGGCGATGAGGAACAGTTCGAGCCCATCACCCAGGAGCGTTACAAACTGGCTGAACGGACTTTCATCAACTGGGAAATACTGGAGCCGGTATTCGGCCCTAATTTATGGTTCTATACCGCCGATTATCTTTTTCTCTATCCCGACAGCAGCTACGCTGACGAGATCAAGCCCCTGGTGGATCAGAAAAAGGCCCGTGGTTTCAAGGTCACCGAGATGAACGTGGCCGACGATATCGGTGCCTCCACCTGTACCACGATTCGTGCCGCCATCCAGACCTGGGAAGCAGCCATCCCCTTCTCCCGTGATGCCTACGCCCTGTTGGTTGGGGATACGGATGTGATTCCCCATTGTACCTCGCCGGACGGGGATCAGACCGATGATATCTATGCCTCCACCGACGGCGACGATCTGAATGAGGAGATCTATCTGGGACGCCTCTCAGTGGACAGCGAGGCCGATCTGGCCAACCAGGTGAACAAGATTCTCACCTATGAGGATCATCCCAGCCCCTTTTGTTGCTACAACCGGGCAGGGCTTTGGGCTCACAAAGAGAATGCGCCGGGGAAATACGAAGGGGCTCACGAAACGGTACGCACCTTCGCCTATGCTGACGCGCCGATATTCGAGACCTTTTACGGTTCACAGACCGGGGTTACCGATTCAGACGTGGCTAACCGGGTTAGCAATGGGGTTGGGGTGATGGCCTATCGCGGTCACGGCAGTTCCGGTTCCACCGCCACAAGTTGGAACCAGACCAGTGAGTACTTCGATGGCCTCGATGTCTCAACCCTTTCCAACCCGTTGTCCCGCTCGCCGGTTGTCTGGTCTTTTGCCTGCACCAACTCCAAGCTAGACGAGAACGACTCCATCGCCGAGAAATGGATGGAGCTGGCTGATGCCGGGTCCTCGTCTTACTACGGTGCCACTCGCACCTCCTACACCGATCAGAACCATGTGTTGGATGAGTGGATGTTCCGCGCCGTGTACGACGAGGGATTGCTGACCCAATCCCACGCCATTGAGCGGGGAGAGGCACAAATGGCGGCGCTCATAGGTGCACGCAATGCGTGGATGTATCTGTTGCTTGGGGACCCGGATATGAAGATCCGCACCAAGAACCCTTACACCATTACGATTAAGATCCCGGAGCTGATCGAGATCTGTAAGTTCTGCGAACTGCCGATCCAGGTCTTAGACGAAGTCGGTCATCCGCTACCCAACGCCCTGGTGGGATTGTGGAAGCCCTCACAGCGGGATCTGCCCAACATGGAGGGTGAGACCTGGGTCAACGGTTACACCGATGAGAAGGGTTTGATCACCCTGCCTTATAGTGCGCTCACCGAGGGTGAACTCTACTACTCGGTAGAGGATGGGGCTGGCAATGCGGTGTTTGAAAAGATCCAGGTCGTGAAATAGACCTGGCGAAAAAGTTGTCCTCCACCTTGCCCTCCATACCTTATGGAGGGCTTTTTTATGGGGCAAGGGAGGGCCAGAGTCTATCCGGGTCTGGCGTACAAGCTAAACATTAGAGTTCATTGTTCTCCTACCCTGGTTTCCACTCTTATACCAATCCTGTCTTTTGGAGATGCGAACCAAACTTTTTATCGGTCTTTTGGATATGCTCAATAAGCCACCCTTTGATAAAGACCATTAGTTCACCTAGTACCTTTTCATCACCCTGTTCAATCCTTTCATTGTATTCCATGACATCATCTACTAACTTCCTGTGCAACTTTTTATGTTGTTTGGATTCGTTGTAGTTTGTCTGGTCCATCAACTGCTCTTCATAACTGAAATGGGTGGCTGTGTAATCGATGAGGCCCTTAAGAATTCTTCTGGCGGTCTTTATGCTGCGTTTCCCATCCAATTCGAACTTTAGTTCGTTGGCCATATCCATTAATGCCTTGTGTTGGCGGTCAATCTCTGCGATACCCACGCTGTAACTGTTATCCCAGACAAAAGCGGCATTTTTATCGCGCTCTTTACGGGTTATCGCAAGCTGATCATGGTCGATGGTAAAACGGTTAAGCCAGGCATTGACTTCGTTTGCCAGCGCGGCAACCTGAACAGTGGAGGCGGTCAATCGTTCTGACGCCTGAGAGGAATTATGCGATAAGTTGTCCAGTTGCGCGATGTTTTTGCGGATATTTTCTGATACCGCAGTTTGATGGTTGGTACTGTCAGCTATTTGTATGTTCATGGAATTGATGCTGCTGACGGCTTCTTGAATGGTTTTCAGCATGGCGCCGGCACTCGCTGCCTGCGCAACAGTATCCGAAGTCCGTTTACTGCTACGCTCCATCACTTCCGCGGCATGTCGAGACCCGTCTTGAAGTTGATCGATCATATTATTTATGCGTACCGTCTCTTCCTGAGTTCGTTTTGCAAGCGATCGCACCTCGTCAGCTACTACTGCAAAACCGCGTCCCTGTTCACCTGCTCTGGCCGCCTCTATCGCTGCATTCAACGCTAAAAGATTGGTTTGATCTGCAATACCTCTGATGGCCTCTAAAATCCCTTCAATGTTAGCGCTGTCTTCCTTGAGTTTTGTAACAGCTGTCGCCACTAATCCAAGCTCATCTGCGAGACTGTTGATGGAACCGATAGTCTTATCAACCTCTTTTTGGCCATTGATTACCGCTTGATTTGCACTCTCGGCATGTTTCGCTGCTTGGTCGCTTGTATCTGAGACCTCTTGTATTGAATCAGCAAGGGTATCTACGGCTTCTACCGCCTG
>NATW01000168.1 GCA_003094555.1 gamma proteobacterium symbiont of Ctena orbiculata | reverse complement strand
TCAGCCATTTTGCCGCAGTGATGCAGGCAGCCGAGCTGGGTTTCGATGAGCTCTTCAAGACCTATGTGGGAAAGAATGTGCTCAACTTTTTCCGCCAGGATCACGGTTACAAGGAGGGTAGCTATATCAAGCTTTGGAACGGGCGCGAGGATAACGAACATCTGGCGGATATTCTAGCCAACCTGGACGCCAGCAGTTCGGGCTTCAGCGATGAAGTTTATCGCCAGTTGGAGCAGGCCTACCCGGCTGAATGATGCATAATCCCGCCTGCCAGTAAAGAGCGAGCAGGCCCGGATCGGGCCTGCGGTTTATGGTATGGGCTCAGAAACCTTTTCGGCCGGGACCGAATCCCTTCCCTGACCAGCGAAGATCCTGCAGTTGTTCGCGCTGTTCCTCGGTTAGTACGCTGTTTATCTTGTTGCGCACCTCTGCACGCAGCACGATCATGCGGGTCACCTGGTCACCCTGTTTTTCCGCCAGGCTACGGATACTGGCCATGTCTGCATTGTCAATCATCGCATCGCGCAGGTCGGTGCGGTTATCCTGCATCGCATCGCGCAAGTCCCGCATGGCGTCACGTGTGGCATTGCGAATATCCTTCAAAACCTGCTTCTGTTCTGTGCTCAGGTTGTCAAGCTGTGTCAGGGCGGCCATCGGTCCATGTTTGCCACCCCGATCGCAACCGCCGTGACCTTTGGGACCACCAAAGGCCATGGCGGCACCGGCGCTGGTGAAAAGCAGGGTGGAAAGGCTGATAATCGCAATCCGTTGATATCTGGGTTTCATCTTTAGTCTCCAATGTTGTTGCTGAATACTGCACCATGGCAGCTGTTTAAATTTTAAGTTTTCCTTGCATCAAGTTGGGTCAGGTTCTGTCAGCTTTGGCAAAGAATTACAAAGTGACCTAATGCCTAGGGTGTGAATTTACCCGTACCTGAATCAGTCAGGCAGGAGTCAACAATGCACGCTCTCTCATGCGCCGCCGGCGTCTCAGCCAGGAGATGGACCCACTCAGGATCAACAGGCTCAATGCCGAAGCGCCCAACAGATTGATGGTGCCACTCAGAGGGCCGGCCCAGGTGCCCTCATGCAGGGTTTTGACTAGATTCTCCTGGGGATTTATGGGAGTGACGGAGTGATCGGTTAGAATCAGTAGCTGTTTTCCCCCTTTGTCATATGTGCTGACGAGCACACTGCCGCCTCGGAAGCGTCGTACCATGTTCAGGCTGTCCAGCCCTTGGGTTTGTTGTGCGTGACTCAATACATCGGCCAGTGGCAGGCGGCTATCTGGCTGGCTCATACGCGGCAGTTCTGGCATACCCACATGCAGGCTCATCAATACCCCGGTCAAGGGTAATATCAGCACCATCGGCAACAGGAACCAGCCGACGCCTCGATGCCAACCCATCAGGTTATTGCGCAGACGCGGCCATGGCAGTAGCAGTGCCAAGAGCATCATCAGTATCATCAGATAGCTGGCGATCTGAATCAGGATGTCGGCGCCAAACAACAGCTCCTTGTGTAGATGCTCAGCGAATTCGAAGAGATTGAATCGGATTGGTGCGTCGTTGCCGCAGGCGCATACACCACTACTCAAATCATATCGCCCTGCGATCTGCGGATCCTGTGAACGTACATCTGCCTGGTTGGTTGTCATGTCGATGGAGATGGCATCCACCTCACCGCCTTCGGGATCGATACGCTCCAGGAGTTTGATGACTTGGGCTGCGGGGGCAGCATTCAAACCGTCCGGTACCGATTGCTGCACTATCGGTTTAAACGCCAGCACGGCACCCGACAGGGCAATCAGCAGAAACAGTGGCGCCAGTCCGATACCTATCCAGCGATGAAGTTTGAAAAGGGTGGGTTTGAGTCTCTTGAAGTTCATGCTTCAGCTCCGGTGAATAACCTGTGCGGCAAGCATATGAGCTAAAGCGTCAATGGAGTGGTAAGTTATGCAAGCGAGTGCAAAGAAGTGCAAATCCGGCCTTTCAAACGCTGGGAGCCAGGCGTTAAACA
>NATW01000167.1 GCA_003094555.1 gamma proteobacterium symbiont of Ctena orbiculata | reverse complement strand
TCGATATGCATCATCTCCTCGATAGCGGTTCGCTTGAACAGGGCCGACAGCAGTTCGATGCCCTGGTCATCGCAGTGGAAGTGGAAGTACATATATTGATGGACCGCAGTCAGTTCATCGGCCACGGCCTGATTCAACAGTTCGATGCTCTTTTCGTACATTTTGAATTCACTTCCTTAAAAAAACTATTCAGCAGAGAGAATACAACATCTGCTCCAGGATGGAATACTCATTTTCGGGTGTTATCCCAATGTTTCGTATTGCGCTACCTCTATGAGATTTCCGTCAGGATCTCTGAAGTAGAATGACAGGATGCCACCCCTAGCCCCTGTACGCTTTATGGGGCCCTCTATGATCTCTACCCCGTAGGCTTTGACATGAGTCATCGCCTCTTAGGCCATACCCATCACCGACCCATAGAACTCAACGGTTTTGTCTATATCCTTGACTGTCAGTACGATGTGATCGATGCGATTGATCTTCATATTCAATTCTGTTGCTCCCCTTCCATGCCATACTTCTTCAGTTTGCGCCACAAGGAAACACGATCGATGCCTAGCGCCTTTGCCGCCTGGGTGCGATTCTGGCCACTGCGTTCGAGTACGTACTTGATATAGTCTACTTCCCGTTCGGCCAGGGTGGGCAGGCGCCCCGATTCTTCCCGCACCACATGGATCGCTCTATCCACCAGGGCCTGGGGGAAATTGGCGGTTGTCAGTAAACGATCATTGGCGAGGGTGACCGCTCGTTCGATGATGTTCTCCAGTTCACGGATGTTCCCCGGATAATCGTAATCATTCAGCACCGCCAATGCCTCGGGGTCTATATCATCCGTTACGCGCCCCATCCTGGTCGCATGTTTGCGCATGAAGTAGAAGGCGAGCAGGGGAATGTCGTCCTTGCGTTCCGCCAATGGCGGCAGGTGCAGCTCCACCACGTCGAGGCGGTAGTAGAGATCCTGGCGAAAGCGGCCTGCGGCAACCTCTTTTTGCAAATCGCGATGGGTGGCGGTTATCAGGTGGATATCCACCGCGCGTGCACTGGTCGAGCCCAGGCGCTGTACTTCACGCTCCTGAATCACGCGCAACAGCTTGACCTGCATCGAAAGCGACATCTCCGCGATCTCGTCGAGAAACAGTGTGCCGCCATGGGCTGCCTCGATCAGTCCCTGCTTTGCTTCATTGGCGCCGGTATAGGCCCCCTTCTCATGACCGAAGAGCTCGTTGGCCAACAGGTCTTCTTGCAGCGCGCCACAGTTGACAGCCATAAAGGCATTCTTGTCACGGCCACTATGGGTATGTAGATAACGAGCCAGCAGCTCCTTGCCGGTACCACTCTCTCCGGTAATCAGGATATTGGTGTCTGTCGGCGCAACCTGTTTCACCATCTCCATCAGGCGTTGCATGATGGCGTTCTGGGTAATGATGGACGGCTCGAAATGGTTACTGTTGAGTTGCTCCTTCAGCTGCCGGTTCTCCCTTTTAAGACAGACCAACTCCAGGGCATTGCGTACAACCTCGCGTACTTCATCCAGGCGAAAGGGCTTGGCAATATAGTGAAACGCCCCCGCCTTCATGGCCGCCACGGCGGAATCGACGGTGGCGTAGCCGGTGATCAATACCACGGCGACCTCCGGATCCAGCTCTTTGGCACGTTTCAGCACAGCCATACCATCGACCTTTTCCATCTGCAGATCGGTAAGCACCAGGTCGAAACGTTCCTTCTCCAGGGCATCGACAGCCCCCGCACCGCTGGTGCGAGTGGTTACCTCATAACCCTGCTTGCGGCATACATGGGCCAGATTATCAACAGCGGTCTCCTCGTCATCGACTATGAGGATGCTGGCCTTCTCCGTCAATGCCTCAGCCATTTGCCTGCTCCTCACCGGGGAACAGCACAATTACCTTGGTCCCTTCCCCGGCACGGGAAGCGATAGCCAGGCAGCCGTCATGTTCCCGCACTATCTCCTGAATGATGAACATACCCAGTCCGACACCCTTTCCGGGTTCGCTGGTTGTAAAAAAGGGATCGAATACCTTTGGCAGGGTCTCTTGCGGGATACCAGGACCATCGTCGACAACCAATATCTCGACAAAGGGACCAGCGTGATCGGAAACACATGTAAGACTCCCCGCAACCTCAGCCCCCTCGGGTATCATGGAGCCGCCATTGTCGCGCTGTATGGCACTGATCTTCACATGCACACCCTTACCTGCAGCATGCAGCGCATTCTGTATCAGGTTGATAAACATCTGTTGAATACGCTGTTTATCCACCACCAGGACCAGCTCATCCGGAATATTCACAGTCAACTTCGCTGAGTGTTGCAACAGCGCCTTTCCAATCAGGGATTGGGTTTCATTCACCAGATCCAGCAGTTTGATCCTGTTCTTTTGAAATACCTTTTGGCTGCCGAAATCGAGCATGGTGCGAACGATGTTCTTGCCACGTTCAGTCTCACTGTCGATCTGCTTCAACCAGGTGCGGAGTTGCTCGGGATCGGCGTCTACTTCATCAAACTCCTCCATCAGCAACTGAGTGGAAGAGGAAATATTCGACAGCGGGTTATTCAACTCATGCGCCACACCCGATGCCAGAATCCCCAGTGACGCCAATTTTTCGCTCTGCAGCATTCGCCTCTGACGGATCTCCAACTCCTTGAGCATGCCATTGAATGCATCGGTAAATGTGATGAACTCACGATCATCGGACGGTGGCTGGAGATGATTGAAACGCCCATCGGCTATCGGTTTCAAGTATGACTCCAATCTTTTCAGGGGCAGCAGAACCACACGTTTGGCTCGATGCCCGACGATATAGATAGCAAGCCCGATGATGGGCAGGAATATAAGTAAAAACCATCGGGACTCCTTCACAGCGGCTTCGAGCATGCTGCGTTCCTGCTTGGACAGGAACTCGACGGTTATGTAGATCTGGTGTCCGAGTGTCCTGATATCGTCTTCAATCTGCTGTTGATCGACGCGGGATGTCTGCTCCCAGTCACCCAGCTTGCCGCGGTAGGCCTGCAGAGTTGCGATCAAGTCAGAAGGGGCCGATTGCTGCATAAGCGCGGCCAAGGATACTTCATAGGTGCGCACAATCTGCAAGGATGACTTGGCATATTCATCTGCCCTCAAGCGCGCCTGCCTGTCTGCATAGAGAAAGAGGTTTTTCTCCTCTCTGCGCATCTCAGAAACAGCATTCCGCAGATCCGATACCACCTCACCCTCCCTGATCTGGCGCTGCAGAAACAACAGATCGAGAAAGGCGATCAGCGCAAGCACCAGGGTGCCGAAAACCAGGGCGATATACACAGTGGTGATCTTGCCCTGCAAACTGGAGAGATCAAAAGTCATCGCTATTACAAATCGCAATACACTGTTTCAAAATGAAACAACTATAGCAAATCGCATTGATACCCGCACGCCCCCGCCATTTACCATGAAATTGCCTCAAACCCTGCAGATAAGCATTGCATTTTGCAACACACCCCTCCATTAAAGTAATAATAACCAACCAACTATCAATAAGTTACATGCCTTATAAATTGGCACACCTATTGCGATTACCTGTGACAACGAATACTTGGAATCTGTACCCATGACCAAATTAAGCGATGACCTGAAACGCATGTTGACCAGCCTGGCATACCAGGATGCGGGGGAGTTTTTATCCACACGAGACAAAATGAAGGCGCTCGGTATCACCGCAAAACCGAACGATGCCGGTTCCTCACCCGCCCTGAAGATGGTCTCAAAACCTGCTTCCGACCGAATCGCATTTATCAGTGACGGCAGAGGTCGCGGAGCACCCCTCGATTACGCCATTGACACCTGTTTACGCCTGGGGGCAAGAATCGATCTGCTCATTCACTCCGCAGATGATAAAACAGAGATCACAGCATTGGAGGACCGGATCAGGTCCACCGGTCTCTACTGCCAGACCATCCAGCTAAGCGAGGAACCTGTGGGTGACATCCTCAACTACATTCACAACCAACCTTCAATCGTTTCCATCGTGGCGATGCCGGATGACGCTGCAGCCAAGCGAATCGTCGAAGAGATGATACCCGGGCATAGTGGGCACATAGATGTACCGCTGGTGCTCTTAGGAGATCGTTCATCCCCCCGCCCTTCCAAGCAATCAGCAGCCTGACAACCAAGAAGTACCAGCATGAATCAAACGACTACTTTCTTACCGAATACAGACCATGCAGCAAACACAGGGTCGACCATGAATAAACTCGCGGACGAAGAGATAACTATCACTAAACCGGGAATAATCTCTAGCAAGCAATTAATCGCAGCCATCCTTTTTGCCGCTTTGGCGGGATTTCTATCCACCGTGGTACCGACAGTTGAAATTGCCTGGGTCGGGGCCATCCTGCTCCTGACTATCTACCTGTTCGCTTTTGAAGTGGTCGGTGTGGATGTGGCTGCGGCGACCGTAATGGTGATGCTGGGATTAACATCCCTGCTGGCTCCAATGATGGGTATAGATCAGGGCCTGGTCGATAACAAACATCTGTTTGACGGCTTCTCATCCAACGCGGTGATCTCCATCATAGCGGTCATGATCATCGGCGCCGGACTCGATAAGACCGGAATCATGGGCAAGGTGGCAGCCTTTATTTTAAAGATCGGCGGCACCACCGAGTCACGCATCATTCCGATCATATCGGCCAGCGTGGGATTTATCTCCTCCTTTATGCAGAACGTGGGCGCGGCAGCACTTTTCCTGCCGGTGGTTTCCAGAATCTCCGCGCGCTCGGGTTTGCCTATGTCACGCCTGCTTATGCCGATGGGTTTTACCGCCATCCTGGGCGGCACCATGACCATGGTGGGATCCAGTCCGCTGATTCTCCTGAACGATCTGATCCTCACTTCAAACAAGGCACTGCCAGCCGATCAGCAGATGAATACCTGGGAGCTTTTCTCGGTGACCCCGGTGGGGGTGGCATTGATTGCCACCGGCATAATCTATTTTGTTGTAGCCGGTCGCTATGTTTTACCCAAGACCAAGAGTGAAAGCAGCACTGTGGGAGCGGATCCAATGACCTATTTCAACCAGGTCTATGGTGTTGATTTTACCGTCAATGAAATCGTCGTAAAGGATGGCAGCGACCTGGTCGGTCAGAACCTGGATGACGTGGAGACATCCTATAGGGTTCGTATTATTGCGAGTAAGCAATCCGGTGAAGAGGCGAGGGTAGGCCCGGGTACCATTGCCCGTGATACAGAATTCCGCGCCGGTATGGTTTTAGGTATTGTTGCCGATCCCTACGATCTCTCTCACTTCGTAGAAAAGTACAACCTCAAGAAACGCCGAGAATTGCGTACCTTCTCTGAATCGCTCTCACCCAACAAATCGGGCATTGGGGAAGTGGTCATTCCACCGGGTTCTAGCCTTATCGGCAAGAGTGCGCGGGATGTCTGGATGCGCAAAACCTACGGACTGGCGTTGATCGGTCTGCACCGGAATGGCGAAACCATGCGTGAAGGGGACGACATACGCAACATGCCGCTTCAAGCAGGCGACACACTTGTGGTGCACACTGCCTGGAATGTGCTGGAGCGAATCGAGAAGGATCGTGACTTCGTGGTTGTTACCACGGAGTACCCTCATGAGGAAGAGCTGCGACCCAACAAGATAGTGCCGGCGGGTATATTCTTCAGCATTGCTCTGTTTATGGTGCTGTTTACCGATATCCGACTCTCTGTCGCGCTGCTTACAGGCGCCATGGGCATGGTACTAAGCGGTGTGCTGAAGATCGAAGAGGCATACGATGCCGTGAGTTGGAAAACGGTTTTTCTGCTGGCATCGCTGATCCCCCTTGGATTGGCGGTTGAAACATCCGGAACCGCAAAGTGGATCGCTGAGCAGGTGCTTTTCGTCGTCGGTGACATGCCGATCTGGGTGATCCAGGCTGCAATCGCGCTGCTGGCCACTTTCTTTACCCTGGTAATGTCCAATGTAGGTGCAACCGTACTGCTGGTTCCGCTGGCAGTCAATATCGCTATTGGTGCAGGTGCGAATCCTGCAGTTTTTGCTTTGACGGTTGCAATCGCCACCTCCAACTCATTCCTCATTCCCACCCATCAAGTGAATGCCCTGATCATGGGACCGGCCGGATATCGGGTCGCGGATTTCATGAAGGCTGGCGGTGTCATGACACTACTCTTCTTAGTGGTAATGATTGGCGTGATGAATTTGGTATTCTGAGGGTATATGAGTAATGAGTGGTTCACCTTCGATATTAAAACTTATCCTTCTGTCTCTTTTTTCTCTCCTGCCGGCAGCAGCTATGGCGGTAGAAGCGGAAGCTCACCCATTGGACCTAACCGAAAGCTGGGTGGGCTTTCTCTCCATTGGCATATTTCTCCTCGCCTACCTGCTGGTAATGGCCGAGGAATACACTCACCTGCGTAAATCCAAACCAGTCATTATTGGTGCAGGTCTGATCTGGGGATGCATCGCCTGGGTCTATGTAAACCATGACATGCCCACTGCCGCAGGCGATGCGGTACGCCATAATTTTTTGGAGTATGCAGAGTTGATGCTCTTCCTGTTAGTGGCGATGACCTATATCAACACCATGCAGGAACGGCGTCTATTCGACGCCCTTCGAGCCTGGCTGGTACGCAGCGGTTTTGGCTTTCGCGCACTGTTCTGGATTACCGGAATCCTGGCTTTTTTCATCTCCCCGATCGCTGACAACCTCACAACCGCACTACTGATGTGTGCGGTGGTTATGGCAGTCGGTGGTGATAACCGTAAATTCATCAACCTGGCATGTATCAATATCGTGGTCGGTGCAAACGCAGGGGGGGCCTTTTCTCCCTTTGGCGATATAACCACGTTGATGGTCTGGCAAAAAGGCATTGTGGAATTCAGCACTTTTTTCAACCTGTTCACTCCTGCGGTTGTAAATTTTCTGGTCCCCGCCGCCATCATGCATTTCGCCATACCCGACATCAAACCTACCGCATCCGGTGAAAAGATAGTGATGCAGCGAGGCGCAAAGCGGATCGTCGCTCTGTTTATAGCCACCATTGCCACTGCAGTCTCATTCCACAATTTTATTCACATGCCACCGGTCATCGGCATGCTGACCGGACTTGGATATTTACAACTGATGGGTTTTTACCTGAAGATGACCGCGAGTAGGGACCATCACGGCAAACCCGACAATGTTGAACATGATGGCGAAATGGGTTCGCCTGTCGCATTCGATGTGTTCAATCCCGTTGCCCGGGCCGAGTGGGACACCCTGCTCTTCTTCTACGGGGTTGTGCTTTGTGTGGGTGGTCTGGGTTTTCTGGGCTATCTGAGCATGGCCTCAGAGCTGATGTACACAGGATGGGGCGCCACCAGCGCCAATGTGGCTATCGGCGTTCTCTCCGCCATTGTCGATAACATCCCGGTTATGTTCGCGGTCCTCACCATGAATCCTGACATGTCTATGGGTCAATGGCTGCTTGTCACCCTGACCGCAGGTGTCGGCGGTTCATTGCTATCAATCGGCTCTGCCGCAGGTGTTGCCCTTATGGGACAGGCGCGAGGGAAGTATACCTTTTTCAGCCATTTGCGATGGACACCTGCTATTGCCCTGGGCTACATCGCCAGTATCTTTTCCCATATGGCAGTGAACAGCCACTATTTCACAGGCGCCTGATCAATAAGGACCATCGCAATCCTCAAGCCCTGCAATCCACTCCCGCACAACTGCCAGCGCCTGGGTATCGATCTCACTGCTACCCAGTGGCGGCATGCGCAGACTGTCCAGGCTCTGCATACGCAGCAGTAGGATCGAATTGTCCGGATCACCCGGCTTCAGCAGGACCGGGTTGATCAACCCAAGGTCGCCTGCCAGCGGCGCCTGGTTGCAGAGACCGGTAGCGGTCAGGTCAGCACCCATGCGCAGATCGAGGTTGCCACCACCCGTACCATTGGGCTGGTGGCACATGGCACAGTTGCTGTGGAGATAGCTGCGTGCGCGACGCTCCGCTGAGTAGGCGGTGTCATCGATGGCGTAGAAGAAGGTCGACTTCTGCAGATCATTGAGCGAATCGGCCAACAGATCGATCGCCTCGTAGGTTATCAACTGGTTTGCGTTTTGTGCGCTATAGGGAAAGTCGCGATTCAGCTGACCCAGTTCAGGCCCCAGTGCAACTCCGGCGATGCTAGTATGGCAAAGCATACACTCCGCGGGACTCGGGTAGTGCCATGTCTGGTTGCCAATGGCCTTGTCCTTGGCAGCATCGAGCAGGACCGCATCGGTCAGGCTCTCGTTCCACTCATAGCTGTAGCCGCGCCAGCCGCTATTGGCGTGACGCATCAGCAGACGGGTCTCGATCAACTCTCCATTGAGGCGGAAATGTTTACCCAGCACGCTGCCGGGAGGAAAGGCAAAGCGTCCCTCGGTATCGATGGAGATGGTGCTGCCATCCGGTATCGCCATGAAGCGCTCCTTGTCGGCGAAGTCAGTCCACAACAACGCATTCATGTTGTAGGGGACGACGTTATCGGAGAAGCTTTCCACATCGTCGGATCGGAAGCAGCCCCAGGAAGAGAGCATCGTTGGCACCACTCCACCACCCGAGGTCTCAGCTGTCAGCTCGTGAATGCTGCCGCCCAGGTGAAGCACATAGAGTTCGCCCCGCTGATCCTCGGCGAAAGAGACGACATTGAGATCGGTGTCCAAGAGCTCCTCTGTGTTATAACCGCCGACGCCATCATCCACCAATCCCCAGATCCTGCCGGAACCGTAATCGCTATAGAGATAGCGACCCTGCATCTGGGGCATTTCGCTGCCGCGATAGACATATCCCCCGGTCACCGAAATACCCTGACTATGGTCATACTCCGCCACCGGCAGCGTGAGTCCTGTTGCATCGCAATTTGCGCTAGCAGGATAGCAGTGGCTGGCCTCCATCAGGTTCCAGCCATAGTTACCGCCACGGCGGATTATATCCACCTCCTCGTAGGCGTTCTGACCCACATCCCCCAGCCAGAGATCCCCTGTCTGGCGATCGAAGCTCCAACGCCAGGGATTGCGCAAGCCATAGGCATAGACCTCTGCCGCGCCACCCCCTGAAACGAAGGGATTGTCGGAAGGGATGGTGTAACTACCCAGGCCATCACCAACATCGATACGCAGCATTGAACCCAGCAGGGTCGCCGTATTCTGACCATGCCCCAGGGGATCGCCACCCGAACCGCCATCACCCAGACCGATATACAGCATACCGTCCGGGCCAAAGCTGATCTGCCCGCCGTTGTGATTACTGTAGGGCTGGTCCACCACGAGGATGATCTGCTCTGTGGCGGGATCGAGGGTTTGGCTGGCACTATCCAGGGAGAAGCGTGATATTCGCGATTCCAGGTCACCTCCGGGGGAGGCCGTATAGGAGAGATAGACAAAACCGTTGCTGGTAAAGTCGGGATGGAAGGCCATGCCAAGCAGCCCCTTCTCACCCCCATAATCCACCCGATCGCTGATATCGATATAGCTCTCCACACTCTCAACAGCCGGGTCATTGGCGAAACGAACCACCTGACCGGTCTGTTGCAGCGCGTACCACATAGAATTGTCGCCAGCTATCTGGTACAGCCCCACAAGGGAACTCAAGTTGGGCAGCGATGGATAGGGTGTGGATAGCTGTATCGCGGTTGCGATACCGGCATCCGCAGGTGCGACGCACTGACTACTGTTGGCCGGTATTGCACTGAGTCCTGGCGCCCCTGCGGCCATGGGATTCACGGTTACCCACAACCTATCCCCGCCAACCAGGTCCTGATCACTCACCTCAAGCAGGAGCTCATAACTACCGATGGCAGGGAAAGCGATCTCGGGTGATGCAATGGTGGAGTCTGTGATTGCCGCAGTATCCGGCCCGGCAACCTGTCGCCAGGTAAAGGAGACCTGATCCGAGGCTGGCGCCCCATCGATCAGCACGCTGGGATTGGGAATCAGTCTATCCGACAGGGTAAGTGTTTGAGCCTCTCCCACATCCACTTCAAGCCGGGTGGATGAGTCTGTGTCATCACTGCCTCCACCGCCACCACAACCGCTTATCATTATCACGACGGGATATAACGCAACTGTCACGAACCATGCTAGATGGATCTGCATCATACACTCCTCCGTCCTTATGCCGCCCTTGATGGACACTCCGCATCGGATCGACGTTAGCCACAAGGTGTCATGATCTAGTGCGCCGGCATCAATGCTTCAGGATCATTAAGTCTGGTATTGATATCATTCAATGATAACGGTTCAGGCCAGGTGGGGGGATCGAAAAAGCGTGACCTGGAGCATAAATCACTCGATTGCCTCTGTTTTGAGTGACATGGCAATTAACAGCCATTCAGCGCTTTATTATCAGCTTTTTCTCGTTATTCAGACTTTTTTTTTGATTACTTCCCTGGTCGATTTCGGCGACGTCCATGGGTTTTGAGAGGAAGTGTCCCTGTACATAGTCGACACCGGATTCAAATAAAAATCTCAGTATCGCAGCATCCTCCACATATTCCGCAATGGTGTACTTGCCCAAGGAGCGGGCGATATCGTTGATGGAGTGGACGATAGCCCGATCGCTGGGGTCCGTTGCAACACCCCTGACGAACAGACCATCGATCTTGATGAAGTCCACCGGTAGATTTTTCAAATGGGAAAACGACGAGAACCCGCTACCGAAATCATCCAAAGCGAAGCGACAACCAAGGGCCTTCAAACGCGTGATCATTTCATTGGCGGAGACCAGATTGGATACCGCCGAGGTCTCAGTGATCTCGAATATCACTTTACTGGGGTCGATCTCAGACTTTACGACCAGTTCCTCAATATCGCCGATTAGCTGTTCGTTGGTGATTGTTTGACCAGATAGATTGATGGTAAAAACACCCAAATACCCGCTCTTCTGCAACAGCCCCAGCTTCTTCAATGCGGCGTTAACCACCCAGTAATCAATTTTATCCATCATGTTGAAGCGTTCCGCCGTAGGCAGGAACGCACCCGGGAAGACGACCCCCCACACCGGATCATCCAGGCGCAGCAACAGTTCATTGATCTGTTCTTCCTGGGGAATAAAAGGTAGCAGTCGATCGTAGATCGGTCCTTCGTTTTCCAACAACATCTCAGGGGGAATGTGGGCTATGGGGATGATAGGTTGGTAGTGTAGAATCAAGTGATTCTCCACCAATGCATTATGCAGACGCGAGGACCAGCCCAGATCTAGATCCATCGCCTTTTTACTGTCGCTCTCGGAGATAAACAGATGGGTGCGGTTGCGACCTTCGCCTTTCGCGATATGACAGGCGATATCAGCGTTGGCAAGTATTTCACTGGCTGATTCGGATTCCTTGTCGATCAGGGCAATCCCGATGGTCACATTTACTTTGTACTGCTTTCCATTGTAGATGAACATATAGTTATCGAGCATCTCTCGATATTCATCGGCCACCTTGCCAACACTGTTCTTGCATGCATTGCACAGTATGATGGCGAATTCATCTCCCCCCAAACGCGCGAGTAGATCGGTTTGTCGCAGACGCTGTTTCAGTTGTTGCGAGATCTCCACCAATAACCGATCACCCGCCGCATGACCAGCGGTGTCATTGATGTATTTAAAGCGATCGAGATCTATATACAAAAGCGCACTTGTCTCATTGCTGCGCTTCAGTCGCTCAACCTCATGGTTCAACTGCTCCTCGAAGTAACGCCGATTGTAGAGCTTGGTCAGTGCATCGTGGCTTGCTTGCCAACGTAACTCTTCTTCCAGTAATTTCCGTTCAGAGATATCGCGGAATGCAACCACTGAACCCTCGCGCTTATCTTCTATCGTCAGCGGGTATACGGTGCACTCCACCGGTATCGAATTACCGGACTTATGCCAAAACAGGGTCTCCCTCGCTTTGACAGGCGCCCCACCTGCATAGCTCTGTTGCAAAAAACAGCACGTTGCATCAACGGGACAACCTTCTGCATCAGTGTGATGAAAAAGCTCCAGCGCCGATTCGCCAATCAAGCGTTCATCAGCCTCATACCCCAGGATACTTCTGCAGGCAGGATTAACGAACGATATGGTACCCTCGGAATTCACACCATACACCCCTTCACCAACAGACCTGAGGATACCACTCAGGCGTTCACGCTCTTTTTCGATCGATTTATGCGCGCGGATATGCCGGCTCATGGCGTCTATGCGAGTCAGAAACAGATCATCACTTTCATTCTTGAACATGCATTCGACAGCGCCGGCTTCAAGAGATTGTTGAATGGCTTTATCGAGATAGGTACCGGTTATGATGGCAGTGGTAATACCTGTCGTTGTCACATTATCACGTAAACGCTGACACAATACGTCACCTGTGGCATCCGGCATAAAGTAATCAATAATGGCAATATCGAACTGAGATTCAAGGGCCTTCTGGTAACCCTCTCCCACGGTACCGGCAGTCTCCGCTTCATAACCATTTGCCATCAAAAGTCGTTGATACTTCACCCGCACCGTGCGTGAGTCGTCAACAAAAAGCACCCGGATCGGCTGCACGATAGGCTTGATAACTGTTTGTTGACGTTTTCTCTCATTCGAATCGACAAGTAGTTTAGCGAGTAGGTCTGTACTGCTCCAATACTCCTCCCAGAGTAGAAACGACGAATTCGACCTGTTCTTCAAGCGGGCTGTGATAGCCGCATCCGATTCATGGGCGAGGATAAGCACAGGTAGGGATTGATAGGTTTTACTCTCAAGCAATGTATAGAGTTCGTCCGCCCCCGGGATGGTTTGATCCGGCCAACCCAGGACGACCGCGTCAAAGGCTCCCCCATCATCCGAACCCGGCTTGAAACGGTGCAGCGCAGAATTGAAATCGAAATCCGCCACCACCTCATAACCCGATTTGATTAGGAGATTTTTTTCGATGTGCCGAATCGTGGCAGATAGTTCGATCAGCAAAATTCGAGGCAAAACAACTTTCCCCAGGATAAAATTGGGCTATGGATTGAAAAAATCCCCCATTAATTATGATGTTAACGGATAGGGGAGCTAAAACTTTAGAGTAGCCTCCACAATCACAGCCTCGGCTGCAGTGAAGTCATACGGCTCTTCTGATTATGCACATCTAGATCATAGAGATAGGCGCAGGAGTTGCAGCAGATGGGAACAGGAAGGTTGTTCCCATCCGTTTGGCTCACATAGGTTAACTAGGATTATATTTGATAAGACAGGAAGAGGCCGAACCACCCAGATACAGCAGTGATTAAACTGTCACTTGATACTCTGCGTTGCCACACCAGGATCAAAGGGAGTTCCTGCATATCACTAGATCCTGATGATTCATTATGCCTTTTTTAACGATTTTGACTATTTCTAAATACCTTCCCCAAGTACGCCGAATATATTGTTCAGTGTGAAAACTGGTTTGATAAAAATCGGGCAAGCCATCTGTTCCACCGGCAACCGAATAGTAGAAACCATGCTCGTTTAGCCTTGGTTGAATCTCTTTTGGCGCAAGCTGCTCGCTATGGGTTGTAAGGAGCAGATAACCATTCCTCTTGGATACTCGCCTTAACTCCTCCAGCCAAACGAGATGCATCTCCTCCGGGAGATGGGTAAACACCGAGATCGAGTAGATGAAATCAAAATAGTTACTATCGAACGGAAGTGGTGGAAAGCTATTGTTAGCAGTGAATTCGCATATATCCGACAGCTTATCCCGGCACCATGCGATCGCCTCATGGTCAATATCGCTGGCGTAAAATTGATTTTGCGAGAACAGCTTGGAGAGATATCTGACAACTCGGCCACAACCGCAGCCGAAATCAAATACGCGATTACCCCCGGCTTTCTCGGCATGTGAACAAAAAAATGTAAAAAGATTATAAGACAATAACTTACCTGCATTTTCAAAATCTTGCAGGCTCTCATCCCCATGCACCCTGGTGCGTAAATAGCTAGGTGGCGACATCGAATCATGAGGATGGCTTCGCATATGCTCGCGCATGGATCGCGGAAGCCCGGGACGATCCTCATATACCCCATAGATCAAACAATGCTCCAAGCCGGATGCGAATGATCGATTATCGACAGCCGCACTCACATCCGGATTGAGTTTCAGGTAGGTGGACTCGTCATAGTCTTTGAGGATAAAGGTAGGGTCGATCATGGCACTCCCTGCTGAATATATTCCTTGAATTCGCATTACAATACAGTCTGCTGCAGCATCTGTCCATTGACGTACTTAGTAACTACCCAGCACTAACAAAGCACAGAAGCATAGCCTTCTTCACAACCGGACAAAGCATCAACCATAAACCTGCCTCGGCAGCCACAGGACGACTTCCGGAAAAATAATACAGATCGCCAGGCCGACAGCCTGCAGAAAGAGGAAGGGTAGCGAGGATCGATAGATCTGCCCCATGGTCACCTCGGGGGGTGCGACGCTCTTCAGATAGAAGAGGGCGTAACCGAAGGGAGGGCTGATAAATGACATCTGCATGTTGACCATATAGACCACACCGAACCATAGGGGTAACTCCTGCGGACTGACTCCCGGCAGACCGAAGACGCCATCGAAGCTCATGGTCTTCATCAGTGGAATGAATATCGGTACCGCCAGCAACAGGATACCGACCCAGTCGAGAAACATGCCCAGGATGACCAGGATAACCATCATCAATATCAACACGCCATAGGGCCCCAGACCGGTACCGGCTATGGTTTCATTGACGAATTCCTGCCCGCCGTTGACCACGTAGAAGCCGACAAACAGGGTGGCACCGAAGATGATCCATAGCACCATCCCGGTAACCCGCAGGGTGGTGATGGCAGCGGAACGGATGTTCTCGATGCTGAGACGTCGATGCATGGCGGCCACCACCAGGGCGCCGAAGGTACCAACCCCCGCCGCCTCCACCGGGGTTGCGATGCCGGCGAAGATGATGCCCAGCACCAAGGCCACCAATACCAGGGGGGCGAACATGTTACCCAGCAGGCGAATCTTTTCCCGGGTCGTCACCCGCTCCTCTTTCGGCAGCGGCGGCCCCCATGACGGCTTTATGGTAGTGGCGGTCGCCACATAGATGATATAGAGACTGGAAAGGATCAGGCCGGGAATAACCGCGCCGATGAAGAGTTCGCCCACCGACTGTTGCGCTATTACCGCAAACAGGATGGCCAGGATCGAGGGGGGTATCAGAATCCCCAGGGTCCCGCCAGCCAGGATGGAGCCACAGGCGATGGTCGGATGGTAGTGGCGACGTATCATGGCCGGGAGGGCGATCATGCCCATGGTCACTTCGGTGGCACCGATGACGCCACACATCGCGGCCAGCAGGGTAGAGGCGATGATCGTGGATATGGCCAGCCCGCCACGTAAGCCACCGAGGATCTTGTAGACCATATCGTAGAGCTCTTCGATGATCCCCGCCCGCTCCAGCATCGAGGCCATGAAGATGAACAGCGGGATCGCCGACAACTGGTAGTTGGTCATCAGGGGGAAGATGCGTGACGGCAAGATGTTCAGCATCGCGGCATCGCCGAACAGGAACAAGAAAACACAAGCCAGGCCGCCGGTGACAAAGGCCAGGGGTAATCCTGCCATCAGCAGCACCAACAAAGAACCGAACATAAGGACGGTCAACCATAAGATATCGATTTCCAGTCCCATGGCGCTACCCTTCCGGCCTCACTTCCGCATCCAAGCTCACTGCGTCTGGTTTGATCACAACCAATATGTCTTTGATCAACTGCGCGATGCCCTGAATCAAGAGCAGTAGCGCGCCGATTGAGAGCGCCAGTTTGATCGGCCAATATTGGATACCCCACTCGGAGATAGAGACCTCATTCACATCATAGGAGTCATAGAAAAAGGTCCAACCGGTCACCAACAGGGTGAGCATAAAGATAAAAAAGAAGATGGATGTTACGACATCCACCATTGCTTTGGCACGGTTGGAGAAGTGATTGTAGATCACATCCACCCTCACATGCGCCCCTTCACGCAAGACAAAACCACCGGCAATGAGATACTGCATGCCAAACATCAGAAACATGCTTTCGTGAGCCCAGTTGGTGGGTGAATTGAAGACATAGCGAACGATGACTTCGTAGTAGTAGACGAACACCGCAATCACCGACCAGTAAGCGACAAACTCACCAGCCACACCATTGATGTGGGAGATTACCCGGTTAATCAGAAGGGGTTCGAACCGGTCTTCATGCTCCTCTTCTACAACAGGACAATGAAAGCCCTCATCCGGCTCTAACTTTTCAATCTGGTTGCGCTGTCCGATCAGTTTCGGCATCAACACCAGATCGATAAGCAGCAGAAACAACATACCACCACCCAGGATTTGGGCTATGCCACTCCAATTCTCACTCCCCTGTTGTGCCTCTTCCAGTGATAATCTGGCCACGGTCAGCTTCTGCTTGGCATCACTGAGACGTTGTTCTGCGTTTCGGCGCCCCTTCTCGACCGCCTTTTGCCCACGCTGCACCCTGAATTCCGCCAGCTTGACCCCATTTTGTGCAGAGGAAAGATCATCACGCATACTCCGCACCTCCACATTCACCACCAACAGCGAGATGAAGAGGGTGATGAAGGCCAGCGCCCAAAAACTTTTCAGATAGAGCCTGTGCACGCCGAAAATTCCGCCAACAATGAGCAGAAAATAGCCGAGTGAGAGGGAAAGAGGTTGAGTCGATTGCTTGAGTGTCGCCTTGCGGAACAGCACCATGGCCAATAAAGGAAACAGGATCAGACCACTCCAGTAGAGCCAGTGTGGCAGTACAAAGCTGATCTCAGGCATGGGACCGGGTCTCCCGACTGCACCCACCCATGGCGCAGCAGTTATTCTTCGTAGGATAGTGGGTAGTGCGGGGCCTGCCCTTGGGCAGGCCCCGTCTGCTCATCACTGGATCAAGCCTTCAAAGACTGTCCTTTGATCATCTCCTTATCCACATAACCCAGGGAGCCCGACATCATATACTCCAACTGGATCTTGAAGGCCTTGGCCGCATAGGCATCTTTATTCGCCCATTTGTACCACAGGGGTACGGAGAGCAGCGTGAAGGCCTCTACGTCTTCCTCGGTAAGACGGGTGACTTCCGTACCGGCCTCCTCGAATTTCTTCCAAGCCTTCTGATCGGCCGCCTGAATCGCCGCATGATGCAGATCGGAGTAGGTGTGTACCTCCATCTCCACGAACTGCTTCATATTCGCAGACAGCTTATCCCAGGACTTTTGCGAAACGGTGAGATCCATCAGATCCACCGGCTGATAGAGGGACATGAATCCCGGCGGTCCCATGGATATGTACTTGGTCACCTGATGGAAACCCAGGGCGTGGTTGATCGCCGGGCCCACGTAGTCCGCCACGTCGATGGTCCCCTTCTCCAAGGCCGGGAAGATCTCCGAGCCGGGCAGCAGGGTAGTCTTCGCACCGGCCGCCTGGAATACCTCCGCCACCATGCCGCCGGGCAGGCGCATCTTGCGTCCGCGAAAATCATCGATGGAGCGGATGGGCACCTTGGAGTGGATGATATTTGGGCCGTGATGAATAGGTCCGACAAAATGGAGCCCCATCTTGCCAAAGGCTTCCCGCGCCAACTCCAGGCCACCGAGCCCATAATAGAAGGTATCCCACTCGTGGGGATTGCGCAGCCCAAGGGGATAGGATGAAAGAAATACCGCCTATGGCATGCGCCCGGCCCAGTAGAGAGTGAAGGGATTCATGGCATCGAGAACCCCGTTCTTCACCGCATCAAAGAGCTGGAACTCCCCAACCACATCCTTAGCGCCGAAGGGTTTGAATGCCAGCTCACCTCCGGTTTTTTCAGCGATACCGTTACACCAGTCCTTGAACACCTCCAGGCCTATTCCACCGGGCCATGAGGTTTGAATCTTCCAGGTTGTGGTTTTGGCAGCTACCGCATTACCGATAAATGGTACGCCGGTAATGGTCAGTGCACCGGCGGCTGCCGAGGTTTTGAGAAACTTGCGACGGCGCATGTCAGTGGTGTTTTCAGGCGCTGTTTCTTGACCCTGACTTTTTTGGTTTTGAGTCATGGAACCCTCCTCGTTAGTTATTACCCGCAATTATCGACTGGTTTTGGACCACTCGAATCCTATGCCTTGATTCTTTACGCTTGAGGGACAAGTGGCGTTCTTCGATTCATCCATGCCCTACTCTACAGTATCTGAAAGAGCCGGTGAGCAGCCAGAGTGAGGTCTGTACCATTACTGCCGACACGCTCTAACACATCCTTGCGTGCTTATCCTCAACCTCAGACTAGCAGCAACAGCTGATATAGACTAGTTTCCAGCAATAACGTCGTGTGTATAATAAAGTTAACTAGAGGCTAATTATGAGAATTTCCTAATGATCTATCGCTGCTAAGTCTCTTCTTTACTTACTGGTTGCGCGCTGCTGAAATGAACGACAGATCGAATACACACCGTTCGAGGAGTAGTACGGCAGGTTACTCTGGTAGTCGTGTTCTGTCTGCGGAATGCTCATTGGGTGTATTCTAACTCAATGCATTTGAATAAGCATCGAATCCCTCTGATCGCCATGTATACCGACTTTGGCCCCAACGGTCCTTACCAGGGCCAAATGGCAGCCGTGCTCGCAACCCAGGCTCCAGAGATACCCCATGTAACACTGATGGCGGATGCACCGATGTTCGATCCTCAATCTGCCGGGCTGTTATTGTCCTGCCTTTGCGACAAGCTGCCGTTGCATACTCTGGTCTTATCTGTAGTAGACCCAGGTGTAGGGGGAAACAGACGGCCCATCATGATCAAGAGTGAAAAGCAGCTGTTTGTCGGCCCTGACAATGGCCTGCTCATCCCTGTTGTACGCCGTCACGAAAGATGCGAAATCGAGACCATCGACTGGCGCCCCCACGAGCTCTCCGATACCTTTCACGGACGGGATCTATTTGCACCCGTAGCCGCCAAACTAGCGACCGGCAAAGATGTTGAGGGAAGCCCCCTCAATTTAGATCAATTAGTTGGATATGATTTACCAGTCGATGATAGACGAATTATCTATATCGATAACTACGGCAATGCGATGACGGGTATCAGCGCAGAAACTGTCAGGGTTGACAAGTTATTTTTCATCAAGGGGACTAGATTAGGTTATGCACGGACATTCTCGGAGGTTCCTGCAGGTCAGGCGTTTTGGTACCGCAACTCCAATGGTTTGGTGGAATTCGCTATCAACCGCGGAAATATAGCAACTTTTCTTAACCTCGACTTAGGCATGACAGTCGAGGTTTAGGAATAATTCCATTGGCAGTTAATTAAATTCACAATTACTTTACCCTCAAACAAAATGGGTGCAGCAGGTTTCTTGATAATTCACCATACTTGACACGCGCCCGTGTACACGCCTCCTTTTGATAGGGACAGGTAAAGTTTTGGTCAATATCATGAATACGCTTAACCACCTTTTCCTCGATGATCGGATCGGCGTAGCTGTTGCAGTTATTCCCCTCATCCCAGCTTCCATCAATAAAATCCTCAATTTTGAACTCGACGTTAAATTCCCAGGCCTTTACGATCTCACCGGCATTAAATGAATCGATGATCTGGATATCGCAAGTGACATAGGGCCTTTCCAACAGATTGGCAATCACGCCATTCAAGGGATCATCGTGCTTAAGCAGCACCTTGTTCCAGAAACGCATACCATTGAAGTTGGCGACCAGGTCAGCATAGGAAAAAATACCGGTAGTGCTATAGCCAAACAGGCCTGACTCCTTCTCTCTACCCCAGGCAAGCACATCTGACAGAGACCTGCTATCGTACTCCATCAGCTCGAAATAACGCCATCCTTCTGCAAAAAAGTGGCCGAGCTTGTCGACACCGATGAGGTTGCCTTCAACATTCACCACATCACTCAGCTGCTTTAAATTCAGTGAGATGCCCTCGATATAGTCGATATCGCGATAGATCGAATCATTCAAAGGCAGAGAGTAGCTGTTCCTGACAAGCAGGCTTCGCAACTGAATATCGAGATGGTAACCCTTAAGCCCCCATGTCACGGAGTTGGATTTAAAGATAGCCTTTCTGAGTTCCTTGTAGAGCACTTGCTCGTCGCAATACTCACCTTCTCGGTAGAGTTCAAGATCGCCCAATGCATGTATGCTTATACGTTTCCGATTTGCTTCGTCAATACCCTCCTTGATTCGTTGATTGAAGATTTGATTAATGGCAGTACGACTGTTTTCCAGCTCTACATTTCTTGTTGTAACGCTATCGATTTCCGCGGCAAAAGCCACAATGGATGCGCTCATCAACACCAAGGCAGTGATCAGCAAATGACGCACTCTGGACACATTCTCGACAAATAACATCTATTTTCCAAATAGCGATCAGTAAAAAGGAATTTCCAGTCTGCCAACACTCAATCATCACACGCCGAAGTTCAACTTGTATAGAAATCAAAACACCAAAAAAACCGATTATAGCGGGCAACGGCTATCCATCAGTCCCGAAGGCGCGCCACGCTATTGATAATCTTCCCCGCCGAGTATTCATGCCATATGGTTCAAAGCAACAGGATCCCTGAGGCTGCATTATCAGCCAGTTGACATAAGGGTCGCAGCATGAACATAGTACCTGGTACCAACCGTGTCCGTTCTCATCTTTAATTTCAGTCAATGAGAATAATTTAAATATTGTAGTACTACCTTGTTAGTGGTCGATTGATCCCAAAACTCCACCAGATTCCCGGCACCATCCAGAGCAAACTCTAAGCCGTAGAACCGAAGCCTGGAGATACTCCGGTTGAGATCAGTCCTGACTAGGGCCCATCACCGGGGCGTGCTTGTCCGCTCCCGTAGCCATTACCGCAATCTAGTCACCCCTGTCTTCCGGGGCAAAGGTTCGACGCTTTTTTTAGAACATGTGTATTTGTAGTCGGCATAGTTACCTTATACCTCGGCCAGTGCGGTCAGGATGACTTCTGTCCCAAGCGATTCAGAATAGAGCACAATGAACAACAGTAACCAGTTAATTGGATGCCGCATGCGTTGTTCAAAGTCATTTACTAAAAACAGCATCCTCAATGATTAACGGATAGAAGTAGCCATAGCCAAAATCTTTATTGACATATAAAACACCTTTCCCGACAACTTCGTCACCTACAGCCAATCCAACTTGAGTTGTACGAAAGATAATCTTATTGTTATTTTCCTGCTTTGCTCCTGTCCCATCTTCAATGTGAACCCAATCTCTACCCATGATTTGACTGGATAATTTTGATATCTTTCCCTTTACTTCAACAACCTTGCCGACCAGATCATCCTTCTTTTCAAAGATCTCTTTGATTGTAAAACGTCCGACAGGGGTTGCTAATTCCTTTGGATTTTGTGCTTCAGCGTGTTGTTCAGGTGGTTTTATATTTTGTGATGGTTTCGCTTTATCCTTTGTAGGTAAATCTGTTCCTCTGTTAATTGCCTCGACAAAAAGAATTCTGTCAAAGGTTCGATTGAGTGATTTACTAGTGAAGTTTTCCATTAGCATCTGTTCTTAAAAACTGACCTTTTCCCCAACACTAACCTGGGTTTCAGGCAATGCAATCCAGAATATTTTACCTTTTTCCTCAACCCGAATATAGGTATAGCCGGCACTGGACATGGTTTCCATGACGGTAGCCGTGTGGACGATAGGTCCCGGATTATTGTCAGACATGGTTGTCTTCTCTAAATTGGAAATTCTGGGACCAAAATCATTGTAATCATAATGGCAATAGCCTGTAATGCTATGTTTTAAATGAGATCTATTGCTATTGCTTGGTGTGCATGTCTATGCAGTGGTTTTAAGCCAATAGGCTACTTCTAACATACCGTAGATAGGGCGATCGTTACAGGATCACCACTTGGGACAACCGGTAAAGATGAAGTTGTAGGTTTTGTCTTTCCAGGCTCCACCCCAGATCCGGGTGAGATTCATCTCCTCCCCATCCAGGCGCAGGATTTCGCGCACCGGCGTCCCCCAACCGCGAATCGTTTTGGCCTCACACTCGGTATAGACATCATTACAGGTGAGATCCACCTCGTGGGTCTGCCCTGGATCCTAGACTCAGAAACATTGAACGAATC
>NATW01000166.1 GCA_003094555.1 gamma proteobacterium symbiont of Ctena orbiculata | reverse complement strand
ACCGCAGGTATGACCAAGGAGGCCAAGGACAAGGCAACCAATGAGCTGAACAAGCTCAAGCTGATGTCTCCCATGTCGGCCGAAGCCACAGTGGTGCGTAACTATATAGATACCCTGGTCGGATTGCCCTGGAAGAAACGCTCAAAGATACGTAATGATATCGGTGCGGCTGATGCAGTATTGAACGAAGATCATTACGGTTTGGAAAAGGTAAAGGAACGTATTCTTGAGTATCTCGCGGTACAGCAACGGGTACGTAAACTGAAAGGACCTATCCTCTGTCTGGTGGGACCCCCAGGTGTGGGTAAGACCTCTCTAGGTCAATCGATAGCCCGCGCCACGAATCGTAAATTCACCCGTATGGCCTTGGGTGGGGTGCGGGACGAGGCAGAGATTCGTGGCCACAGACGCACCTATATAGGTGCCTTACCCGGCAAGATCATCAATAACCTGAGCAAGGTCAAAACCCGTAATCCCCTGTTTCTGCTCGATGAGATCGACAAGATGGCGATGGATTTCCGGGGTGATCCGGCATCGGCTCTATTGGAGGTGCTCGATCCGGAACAGAACCATACATTCAATGACCACTATCTTGAAGTCGATTTCGATCTCTCCGAGGTGATGTTCGTCGCTACAGCGAATACCCTGAATATTCCTCCGGCGTTACTCGATCGTATGGAAGTGATCAGACTCTCCGGTTATACGGAAGATGAAAAGGTGAGCATTGCCGAACGCTATCTGGTGCGCAAACAGATGGAGAACAATGGACTCAAGCCTGATGAGCTGATCATTCGGGAGGCTGCAATACGCGATATCGTGCGTTACTTCACCCGTGAAGCGGGAGTGAGAAATCTGGAGCGGGAGATTGCGAAGATCTGTCGTAAGGTGGTGAAAGAGATCCTGCTGAAGAAACCAAAAGGCAAGATCACCGTTACCCCCAAAAAGCTCGAAGATTACTTGGGTGTCAAGCGTTTCCGTTATGGTCGGGCGGATGAGCACGATCAGGTTGGTCAAGTAACCGGGTTGGCCTGGACGGAAGTGGGTGGAGAACTGCTGCGCATAGAGGCGGCATTGATGCCTGGTAAGGGGCGACTCAGCCACACCGGCCAACTGGGCGAGGTGATGCAGGAGTCTATTCAGGCGGCCATGACAGTGGTCAGAAGCCGGGCCGATTCCCTTGCGTTGGATGAGGACTTCCATCAAAAATGTGATGTTCATATTCATGTGCCGGAGGGAGCAACACCAAAAGACGGCCCCAGTGCGGGTGTCGGTATGTGTACCAGTCTGGTATCCGCTTTGACAAAAATTCCGGTCAGGGCTGATGTGGCGATGACAGGTGAGATCACTCTCAGGGGTGAGGTTCTACCAATTGGTGGACTCAAGGAGAAGTTGCTTGCCGCTCATCGAGGCGGTATTGCAACAGTCATAATACCTGAGGAAAACGAACGCGATCTTGTTGATATACCGAAGAATATTAAACAGAATCTCGATATCAGACCAGTCCGCTGGATCGATGAGGTGTTACAGGTAGCACTGAAGGAGATGCCGCAACCGAAAGAGGAAAAGTCAGCGGATGCATCGCCGACTAAAAATACTGAGAAACAGGATGGAGACAAGGTCAAGAAACCAGGTGCACCAACCAAGCATTAGTGTGATCCAAGATGCTCTATCTCTGTCACAACTGCAACAATTGTAAAGAATCCCTCTTCCTCGTTGCTTGACAGGGTATCTGGCAGCCGGTATAAATTCTGGCGTTTCAGGCTCCAAGCGAGCCATTACATAACGCGTCTAAATGCGGTAGATCCGCTAAGACCATCACAGGGGAAAATTATTAATGAATAAGGCCGAACTAATAGAGGCAATGGCGGAATCTGCAGATATTTCCAAAGCCGCCGCTGGGCGTGCACTTGACGGCATGGTTGACGCAGTGACCAAAGCGATGAAAGCGGGTGATACGCTCTCATTGGTAGGATTTGGAACCTTCTCAGTGAAAGAGCGAGCCGCTCGTGAAGGTCGTAATCCGCAAACCGGCGAGACAATAAACATCAAGGCCTCAAGAATCCCGTCATTCAAGGCTGGTAAAGCATTGAAGGATGCAATAAACTAGCGCGCCTTCAGGTGTGGTATCTCTAACTAATTGACGACATACCCCACTAGCAGGGTGCTTAGCTCAGCTGGGAGAGCATCGCCCTTACAAGGCGAGGGTCGCAGGTTCGATCCCTGCAGCACCCACCAACTTGGAGCGGTAGTTCAGTTGGTTAGAATACCGGCCTGTCACGCCGGGGGTCGCGGGTTCGAGTCCCGTCCGCTCCGCCAATTTTGATCATCAACGGGGTATCTGTCAGATACCCCGTTTTTGTTTTTTATGATGTTTAACACCTGAACAGATTGTTGCAGGTGAAATAAGCGAGTCACTGGTCATGCTTCAGGTTATCAGAGATAAAGCACAGGGTTGGATCGCATGGGCGATCGTTATATTGATCTCTATCCCTTTCGCGCTTTGGGGAATTCAATCTTATCTGGGTGTTGGTTCTGAACCAGTTGCCGCGACGGTAAACGGTACTGAAATTACACAACGGACTTTGGATAATCAGTTTCAGCGTTTTCGTCAGCAATTGCGTGAGCAGCTTGGTGCTGGATATCGTCCGGAAATGTTTGATGACACCAGGGTTCGCAAAGAGGTCCTCAATCGTCTGATCAGGGATGAGCTGTTACAGCAGACTTCCAACAGGATGGGATTACGTGCCGGTAGCAGTATGATTCAGTCCACGATTCTGAGTATGCCCACCTTTCAAAAGGATGGCCGCTACGACCAGCAGACCTATGAGCGCGCATTGCGCTTACAGGGAATCTCTGCCGCCGGTTTCGAAGATCGTGTGCGTCGTGCATTGGTTTCCGAGCAGCTTTCACAAGCGGTTCAAGTAGGTAGTTTTATTACTCAGGAAGAGCTCGATGAGCGTCAAAGGTTGGTAAAACAGAAACGTGAATTCTCCTACTTCGTACTACCCGCCAGTGATTTCAAACTGACTGAAGAACTCTCGGATGATGAAATCAGGAGCTACTATGAAGCCAACGAAAGCGCATTCATTTCACCTGAAAAAGTAAAGGTTGAGTATATTCTGCTGGATGCCACAACGGCGGGTGGCACGATAGACGTCACTGAAGAGATTCTGCGTGGTTACTACGAGAACAATGAGGACGAGTTCGGTCTCCCGGAACAGCGTCAGGCCAGTCATATCTTGATTCTGGTGGCGGCAGATGCCGAACAAAATGCGGTTGATGAAGCGCAGGCGAAGATCGATGCCTTGGCGGAAAGGCTGAGCAATGGTGAATCCTTTGCTGAATTAGCCAAACAGAACTCCCAGGATCCGGGTTCCGCCGCTACAGGTGGTGATCTGGGCTTGTTCGGCAAGGGTGTTATGGATCCCGCCTTCGAGGCTGCTGTTTTTGCCCTCGAAGAGGGTGAGGTGAGCGAGCCTGTACGTTCCAGTTTCGGCTTTCATCTGATAAAGCTGACGGGAATCAAGGATGGAAGTGTCAAACCCTTCGATGAGGCCCGTACCCAAGTGGAGGCGGCCTATCGTAAATTCGAGGGTGAGCGGCTCTATTTCGAGATGGCCGAACAACTTGCGGATCTGAGCTATGAGGATCCTGGTAGTCTGGAACCTGCCGCATCCGCATTGGAGCTTGATATACAGCAGAGTGACTGGATCACCCGTGAGCAGGGTAGCGGTGTATTCGCAAAGCCTAAGGTGAGGACAGCCACCTATAGTGATGATGTCCTGAAGGAAAACAATAACAGTGAGTTGATCGAAATCGATGGAACCAGCTCCCTGGTACTGCGGGTGCTCGATCATCAAGAATCTTCAGTAAAGCCTCTGGACGAGGTGAAGGATCAGATCAGTGAGACCCTGCAGCAGCAAAAGGCTGAGCAGCAGACCGAAGCCGAGGCTGAGAAACGTTTGGCTGAAATCACTGCGGGCTCAGCCTTGTCTGATGTGGCGGGCAGCTATGCGGTCACCGGACCATTGAGTGTCGATCGTAATGACAGGCAAATCCCGCCAGGACTATCCAGCGCACTCTTCCGGACTGCCAAGCCGGGTGCCGGTGGATCAACTCCAGGTAGTGCCAAGCTTGCCGGCGGGGACTTCGCCATCTATCTGCTGACTGGTGTCACAGAGGGTGTGGTCGAGGCTGAGACCAACCAGCAACAGCTGGACAGCCTGCGCAGAATGCTTGCCAGGGATCACTACGAAATGGTGTTGAACGATCTGGAGTCCCGTGCGGATGTTGAAATTCTGTTGAACACCGAGAGTGAATAAAATCGGTCTCTTTCCGCGTCAGGCCATGCCGAGGATGTGGTAGCCCGAATCCACATAGATGACATCACCGGTAATGCCCGAGGCGAGATCGGAACAGATGAATGCCGTGGTATTGCCCACCTCTTCGATGGTGACATTGCGGCGCAATGGATTTCTTTTCTCCACCTCGTCGAGCATGCCCTTGAAGTTTTTGATGCCTGATGCTGCCAGGGTCCTGATCGGCCCGGCGGAAACAGCATTCACCCGGATCCCCTCCGGGCCGAGTGACTCGGCCATATAGCGGACACTCGCTTCCAGACTGGCTTTGGCTACCCCCATGACATTGTAATTCGGCACAGTGCGCACCGCGCCCAGGTAGCTCATGGTGACCAGGGAGGCGTTTCGACCCTGCATCAATGGACGCCCCGCCTTGGCGAGTGCGGCAAAACTGTAGGAGCTGATATCGTGAGCCAGGGCAAAACCCTCACGGGTCAAATTATCCAGATAGCCACCTTCCAAATGGTCGCGGGGTGCGAAACCGACCGCATGCACGATGGCGTCCAAATGACCCCACTCCTTTTCCAGGGTGGCGAATAGATCTGCAATCTGTTGGTCATTGGTGACATCCAGGGGCATAACGATATCAGCGCCAAACTTTTCGGCCGCATCATCGACGCGTTTTTTCAGTTTGTCCGTCTGATAGGTAAGCGCCAGTTTAGCCCCTTCCCGGTGCATGGCCTCGGCAACACCCCAGGCGATGGAGCGGTTACTGGCAATGCCGACAATGAGTATGCGTTTGTTTTGTAAAAAGCCCATGGAACAATTCCTTACAGGAGTCATCGATATATGCTAACGAAGCCTGCCAAATAGACCGGCGCCAGCGCAGTTAAACTATGTAACTTACCGGAAATCACCATCAGCGGAAAGTGCGGGTGAGGTGTGAAGGCTAAATGAGCGTATCTATCTGGTTTTTTCCATTGTTTAAATGGATGTGGATTACATACTCTTTCAAGTCCCGGGAAAGCATAATAGACTCTTGTGGGTCTATTGGATTAGGGTTAACAGACCTTTTTTTTGAAACCATTTGTCCTGGATCACAGGAGTAATTTCATGCAGCGACGCTTAAACGGTCGGGATATTCTCTATTTCGGTGGTCTGGTGCTGGTGTTGATCACCATCTTGCTGGTCATGTATATGATCGATCGGCAATGGGAGAAGATGTCGCGCATGGAACAACTGATGCGTGAACAGGCTGGTGATATCCGCGAGATAACAGGTCAGGTACGAGGCCTGGATCAACGTATCCAACAGGGTGTGAGTCTGGCGCAAAACCCCGGATCGTCTCAACAGCAACAGGTGCCTGCTGCATTTCAACGGTCATATTCAGTCACCCGGCAATCTGACTACAGCCAGGGTGACTGGCTGGTGCAGGCCTTTGGTGTCAACCTGAAATCATTGACCCCGTTCATCTCTCAGGATGTCTACTCATCCCAGGTGCAGAGTTATATCCTGGAGACCTTGCTGATCCGGAATCCCGATACCCTGGAGTGGCAGGGCTTGCTGGCACATGATTGGAGCGTCAGCGAGGATGGTCTCACCTTTATCTTCAAGCTTCGAGAAGGGTTACAGTTTTCCGACGGGGTCCCCCTGACGGCGGAGGATGTGGTCTTTACCTTTGAGTTCATCATGACCGAGGCGATACAGGCGCCGCGGGAAAGGGCCTATTACGCCAAGATCGAATCAGTGGAGGCAATAGACAGGCTGACGGTCAAATTCCAATTTGCCGAACCCTACTTCAATGCCCTCTCATTGGCAGGAGGTATGGAGATCCTGCCGAAACACTTCTACCAACCCTATCTCGAGGATCCCAACAGCTTCAACCAATCAAAGGGGCTGCTGCTGGGTTCGGGCCCCTATCGTCTGGAAGATCCCAAGGGTTGGGCGCCGGACAAGGGAGGGGTTGAGTTACGCCGAAATCCCCGTTACTGGGGACCGGTGGATCCGTCTTTCGACCGCCTCATCTGGCGTGTTATCGAAAACGACAGTGCCCGCCTCACCACATTTCGCAACGGTGAGATCGATACCTACTCCTCACGCCCACGTGAATACAAACAGTTGACCGAAGATAAGCAGATCAACAGCAAGGCCCAGCATTGGGAGTATATGAGCCCGGTGGCGGGATACTCCTATATCGGCTGGAATCAACTGCGCAATGACCAGCCGACCCGTTTCGCCCAGGCCGAGGTACGGCAGGCGATGACCTACCTGATCGATCGCCAGCGGATTGCCGATGAGATCTATCTCGGCTATGCGGAGGTTGCTGTGAGTCCGTTCAGTACCAGCAGTAAACAGCACAGTAAAGCCATTAAGGCGCGCAACTACGATCAGGCTAAGGGGGTTGAGTTGCTCACCAAGGCCGGTTATGCAGACCGGGATGGAGACGGCATCCTGGAGGACAGCGCGGGTAAGCCATTTGAATTCGAACTGGTCTATTTTCAGGGTAATGAGGATACGGGGCGGATGGTGCTGTTTCTGAAGGATATGCTGGCCCGCGCCGGGATTCTGCTGCAGCCCAAGCCCACTGAATGGTCGGTGATGCTCGACCTGATGAAAAAACGGGATTTCGATGCCATCACCCTGGGGTGGAGCAGCGGCCTTGAGACCGATCTCTATCAGATGTTTCATACCAGTCAGATACCTGGAGGAGGTAACAATTTCATCAACTACAGCAATCCGGAACTGGATCGCCTTATTGAAGAGGCTAGGGCTACGGTGGATGAGGAGACGCGCATGCCCCTGTGGCGGGAGGCAGAGCAGCATCTCTTCAATGACCAGCCATACACCTTCCTCAGACGCAGCAAGAGTCTGGTGTTCATCGACCGGCGTCTGCGCAATGTGGTGAATACCAAGGTCGGCCTCAATCTGGGACAGGTCCCCCTGGAGAACTATGTGCCTGCGGTTGAGCAGCGGTATACGCACTAGATGCTGACCTATCTGCTTAGACGTTTGCTGTTGATGTTGCCCACCCTGCTGGGCATCACCCTGGTGGTGTTCGTGGTCATGGCCGCATCACCCGGCGGCATCAGCGCCCAGAGTCTGGTGGAGGGGCAGAACCTGGACCCGGAGGCGAAAAAGGAGATCGAGGCCTACTACAACCGACTCTACGGGCTGGACGATCCCCCCTATCTGCAATATCTGCGCTGGTTGAACAACGTCTCTCCCATCGGTTTTACCTTCGACGAAGAGAACCGGATGAGCGGGTTCTCCTTCACCAAGGGTTCCGATCTTGGACGTAGTTTTCGCTATGGACGCCCGGTCACGGAACTGCTCTCCGAAAGGGTGCCGATTACCATCCTGTTGAATGTCTTGAGTATCCCCATCGTCTATCTGTTGGCCCTGCTGGTGGGGGTACGCGCCGCGGTTGAGCGGGGACGCTCCTTCGATGTCAGCAGTGGCATGTTCATGCTTGCCCTCTGGTCGGTGCCGACCATGCTTGCCGGTGTGCTGATGATCGGTTTTTTCGCCAATGAGCAGTATTGGCGTTGGTTTCCCACCGCCGGATTGAGTGATCGACTGGTGCTGGATCAGGTGTTCATGCCCCACTGGTCGAGTCTGTGGGATATCGGGCTGTTGTTCATTGTGGTCAGCGTAGTGATTTCACTTTTTCTCGCATTAGGTCGCATCGCCTCAAGACCTTTTCGCGAGATTTCATTTGGCTTAATTTGGGGTTTGTTGGGCGTGGCTATGGTCTATCAGTTACCCGAGTTGCAGCGCTCCCCGTCGCTCTGGATAGGTTTTCCTGCCGTCTTCGCCCTGCTTGCCGCCTGGTTGGCAAGCAGTGACTATCGATTGTTGCGCCAGCTCGGCTTTCTCTCCACCGGTCTGCTGGTGGGGCTTCTGCTGGCGGTCTACTGGATGCAGGGAGGATGGGTGCGGGGGTTCCTGCTGGATCGGCTGTGGCATCTGGCGCTGCCGGTGATCTGCCTCTCCTACGGCGGTTTCGCGGGTCTTGCCAAGCTGACCCGGACCGCGGTGCTGGAGAATCTGCTTTCCGACTATGCGCGCACCGCCCGGGCCAAGGGGCTCGCTGAAGCGGCGGTGTTGTGGCGCCACGTTTTCCGTAACAGCCTGTTGCCCCTGATCACCGTGGCCGCGAGTCTGTTGCCGAGTCTGCTGGCGGGATCGGTTATCGTGGAGAGTATCTTCAGCATCGAGGGCATGGGCAAGCTGGCGGTGGAGGCGGTACAGACCAGGGACCGGGAACTGGTGTTGTCGATCACCCTGATTGGTGGTTGCCTGACCCTGTTGGGTTATCTGCTGGCGGATATTTTATATGCCCTGGCCGATCCGCGGGTGAGCTATGAGTAGGGCAGCGAAGAGGCGCCAGAGCTATTGGCGCAGGATTCTCGGTCAGACCTTTGTGCGCTGGGGTGCCCGGCTGGGACTGCTGTGGGTGGGTATTCTCGCCTTCATCGGTGTCTTCGCCCCCTTCCTGGCCAGCAGTTTTCCCCTGTTGCTCAGTCGCGGGGGCGAGATCTCCAGTCCGGTACTGAACTATCTGCAGCCGGTGGATGTGCTCTTTCTGGTGGCTTTCATCACCCTGTTGCTGCTCTATCCCTGGCGCATCACCGTGCTGCGCAAGTTTTTCATCATGCTCTCTGTATTGGCGGTTGCGGCACTCCTTGCCTACTTTTGGGTCAAGCCCCAGCAACTGGTGATCTATGAACAGTACCGGGTTGCGGATGCCGCCGGGGAGTATGATTGGGTGGTCTTTGCGCCGATCCCCTACTCGCCGAAGGACTATCAGAGGGACCGCGGCGATACCGGCTTGGAGGCGCCCCTGTCGCAGCATTCGCGAGCCCATTGGTTCGGTACCGAACAGAACGGCGCCGATGTGCTCAGCCGCATGGTCCATGCCTCCCGGATCGCCCTTGGTATCGGCTTCGTGGCCACCGGTATCGCCATGTTGCTGGGGGTCATCATCGGTGGTCTGATGGGTTATTTTTCCGGTGTGGTGGATATCCTCGGGATGCGCCTGGTGGAGATTTTCGAGGCCGTGCCTACCCTGTTCCTGCTGCTGACCTTTGTCGCCTTCTTTGGGCGCAGTCTCTATATCATGATGGTGATCATCGGTATCACCAGCTGGCCCGGCTATGCCCGTTATGTGCGTGCCGAGTTTCTGCGTCTGCGCAAGCAGGACTTTGTCCAGGCCGCAGAGGCGGCGGGCCTGCCTCTGCCCTCGATCCTGTTTCGCCATATGCTGCCCAATGGTATGGGGCCGGTCTTGGTGGCGGCCAGTTTTGGGGTGGCGTCGGCGATCCTCGCCGAGGCCACCCTGAGTTTCCTCGGCCTTGGTCTGGTGGACGATCCCTCCTGGGGCGAGATGCTGAATCAGGCGGTGCAGTCATCCCGTTTCAACTGGTGGATGGCGGCCTTTCCTGGGGGTGCCATCTTTCTGACTGTTTTCGCCTATAACCTGATCGGTGAATCCCTGCGCGATGCCATCGATCCCTATCTGAGTAAATCGGGCTGATGTTGCTCTCAGTGAAACAGCTGCATACCTGGTTCAAGCATCAGGATCAAACCATCAAGGCGGTGGACGAGGTCAGCTTTGAAATTACCAGAGGTGAGACCTTCTGCCTGGTTGGGGAGTCGGGCAGTGGCAAATCGATCACCGCACTCTCGATTATGCAACTGCTGCCAAAATCCAATCTACAGCGCCATACGGGGGAGATCCGTTTCCAGACTGAGGGTGAAGCAGCGGTGGATCTGGCCGGTCTGGGCGAGACCGAAATGCAGCAGGTGCGGGGAGGGAAGATCGCCATGATCTTCCAGGAGCCCATGAGTTCCCTGAATCCCGTGTTTACCATTGGCGAGCAGATCCTCGAGGCGGTAAGACTCCACTTTCCCGAACTGTCAGAGGGGGAGGCCTGGCAACAGGTGATGGAGTCCCTGGTAGCGGTACAGCTGCCCGACCCTGAAACCCGGGTGCACAGCTATCCCCACCAGCTCTCCGGTGGGCAGCGTCAACGGGTGATGATCGCCATGGCCATGGCCTGTGAGCCCGATCTGTTGATTGCCGATGAACCCACCACCGCATTGGATGTCACGGTACAACGGGAGATCCTGCGCTTGATGAAGACCCTGCAGGAACGCACCCAGATGGCGATCCTCTTTATCACCCATGATTTCGGCGTGGTCTCCCAGATCGCCGATCGTGTGGGTGTCATGCAACGGGGTAAACTGGTGGAGACCGGGGAGACCGAGCAGATCATACACCGGCCCGGTCATAGCTATACCCAGGCATTGATTGCCGCCCTGCCGGAGAACCTGGCCCGGAATCAACCCCATGAGCAGCACCAGGATCAGGTTCCCTTGATAGAGCTTTCCCAACTGGAGATCCATTTTCCGGTCCGCAAGGGACTGCTGCGACGGGTTGTGGATCAGGTACGTGCGGTGGATGGTGTCGATCTGCAGATACCCCGGGGAGAGATCCTGGCACTGGTGGGTGAGTCGGGCAGTGGCAAGACCACACTGGGACGAGGTATCCTGCGGCTGACCGAGCCCACCGCCGGTCGGGTGGCATTCGATGATACCGATATCACCGAGATGAACCGATCCCAGTTGCGGCGGTTTCGCCGCCATATGCAGATCATCTTTCAGGATCCCATATCATCCCTCAATCCACGTCTCAGTATCGCCGCGATCCTGACCGAACCGATGAAGGTACACGGGATCGGTGAAAACCAGGAAGCGCGCATCGAGATAGCAAAAGACCTGCTGGATCAGGTACAGATGGAGGAGGATACCCTGTGGCGCTACCCGCATGAATTTTCCGGCGGTCAGCGGCAGCGGATCGGGATTGCAAGGGCCCTCTCTCTCAACCCCTCTTTCATCGTTTGTGATGAGATCACCAGTGCCCTGGATGTCTCGGTGCAGGCAGAAATCTTGCGCATGTTGTTGGAGCTGCGCGCCAGGCGCGGGCTTACCCTGCTGTTCATTACCCACAATATCGGCGTGGTGGAGTATGTCAGCGACCGCACCGCGGTGATGTATCAGGGCAAGATTGTGGAACAGGGAAGAACCGAGGATATTGTCAATCGCCCGAGCAATCGATACACACAGCAGTTGATAGCAGCGGTACCCCGGGTGCCGGTTTGATATTCTCGGGCACTACCCAGCCAAGCCATGGCTGAACAGTTGCTAAAGATCACTGCGCTGCAGCTTGCCTTGAAGCATGGCAACAGCAGGCTTCCCATTGTGGTGGATCTCGATCTTGATATTCAGCAGGGTGAGACATTCGCCCTGCTGGGTGAGTCGGGTTGCGGTAAGTCGATGACCGCCCTGTCCCTGATGCGCTTGTTGCCGCCCGCTGTTTTCATCGATGGGGGAGGGATCGAATTCAGCGGTATCGACATTGTGGGGCAGGATCAAGCATCGATGCGTCGCCTGCGCGGCGGTCAGATGGGGATGATATTCCAGGAGCCCATGTCCTCTCTCAATCCGTTGATGACCATCGGTGGACAGATAGCGGAAGCAGTGAAGCTGCATAGTGATCTCAAGGGTAATAGGGTCAAGCGCTGTGTCATCGAGTTGTTGCAGGCCGTGCTGATTCCCGAGCCGGAGCAGTGTGTGGATCGCTATCCCCATCAACTCTCCGGCGGTATGAAACAGCGGGTGATGATCGCCATGGCGCTGGCGGGAAATCCCAGGCTGCTGATTGCCGATGAGCCAACCACCGCCCTCGATGTAACCATGCAGGCGCAGATTCTGGGTTTGCTGAAGCAGCTGCAGCAGGATAGGGGAATGTCGATACTGCTGATTACCCACGATCTGGGAGTGGTTGCGGAAATGGCGGATCGGGTTGCTGTGATGTATGCCGGAGAGATGGTGGAAACCGCGGCGGTTGGTCCATTTTTTCAAGCCCCAATGCATCCTTACAGTCGCATGCTGTTTGCTTCCCTGCCCGAGCGCAGGCGCCCTGGTGAAAGGTTGGCGGTGATCGAAGGCAGTGTGCCGACCCTGGGCAGTAGTGTCGCTGGATGCCGTTTCCAACAACGTTGCGAGCAACGCCAGCAGATCTGCCAAGAGGTCTCTCCTGACTGGACATTCGGTGACAACCGATCGGGTGTGCGCTGCCATCTGTATGGGGATAATGGATTGATACCCGGTGTGAGTGAGGTAGAACAGGTGTCGACCCACCCCACAGCCGAGCGTGGGAATGGACCGCTCTTGTCGATCCGGAATCTTCAGGTGCACTATCCCATTCGAAAAGGGCTGCTGCAGCCTGTGGTCGACCATCTCAGGGCGGTGGACGGTGTGGACCTGGATATCGCCAAAGGGTCGGTGTTGGCACTGGTCGGGGAGTCGGGTTGCGGTAAATCCACGTTGGGAAAGGCGGTTCTGCAGCTGGTTAAAATAACCGGGGGAAACGTCTTGCTCGAAGAGAGGGAGCTGACAGGGATGAGTCAGCATGAGCTGCGAACTGTCCGCGGCGATCTCCAGCTTATCTTTCAGGATCCCATGTCTGCTATGAATCCCAGGATGCGTGTGGTAGATATCATCGCTGAGGGAATGCGTGCGCAACGTATCTACAACAGAAACTCCATAGCCAAGGGTGTTGAATCATTGTTGCATCAGGTAGGGTTACCCGTATCGGCCGCCAGCAGATATCCGCATGAATTTTCCGGGGGTCAGCGGCAGCGTATCTGTGTTGCCCGGGCATTGGCGGTGAAGCCAAAATTGCTGGTCTGCGACGAGCCAACCAGCGCCCTGGACCTCTCTGTACAGGCCCAGATACTCAATCTGCTGAAAGGATTGCAGGGCGAGTTTCAGCTCTCCTATCTTTTTATCTCTCATGATATTTCAGTTGTGAGTTACATGGCCGACGAAATAGCAGTTATGTATCTAGGCAGGATTGTCGAAAGAGGCCGCACCGATGAGGTGATGAAGCGGCCTTTACATCCCTATACACGGGCGCTTCTCTCGGCTGTGCCTGTTCTTGATCCCGACAAGCAGCGAAATGTGATCCGCTTGCCAGGTGAGATTCCTTCATCGGTGACAACACCAAGTGGATGCCATTTCCATCCGCGCTGTCCGCAATCGGTGGTGGATTGCGTCGAGAACTATCCCGAGGAGGTAAAGGTTAGTGAAACCCATAAGGTGAGTTGCTGGTTTCCAGCTTGATTGAATCTGCAGGTAAATTAGTAATTATTAACACTCTGCTGGTTTACTGTCACAGGTAAAATAGTTCAGAATGAGGTGTTATGGCTTTTCATACTACCCATGCACAAACAATTACCAGCGCCAATTCGGCATAGATTCCCAGCATGCGAATAACCATACAAACAAAACTATTCCTAAGCCACTTTGCTGCAATCATTCTTGTCTCCGGTAGCGCGGGCACCTATTTCTATACCAGTGCCGCAGAAAACCTGAAGACCGCGCTTCAGTCCCGCTTGATGAACAGCGCTGCACTGATCAGTCAGTGTTTGGATACCGAGAACCTGGATCAGATCCGCTCAGAATCGGATATGAATATCCCGGCCTTTAAAAAAAATCTGGCTGCATTGCGTGAGTTCGTTAAGTCGAATCCCGATTTCGCCTTTATCTATATAATGCGCAGACAGGAAAACAAGGCTTTTTTCGTTATCGATTCCGATCTGCAGGACCCTGCCCTGCCGGGGGAGGAGTATGAACATGATGTTCCCGCCCTGATGGAGGGTTTTCTGCGTCCCTCGGTGGATGAGAGTATCACGGAAGATAAATGGGGTTTTTTTCTGTCGGGTTATTCCCCCCTCGAGGGCGGTGAGGATGATTATCTGGTGGGTATAGATATGCGGGCGGATGAAGTGCAGGCCAAGTTCGAAAGGATACGCCTGGCCGGTGTGCTCTCGTTTGCGCTATCTGTAATACTGGCAATGATATTCAGCCGCCTGCTGTCCATGAATTTCACCAAACGCATTACCGATCTGACAACCCGTTTTGCGCTTATAGCGCCTATTGAGGATGATCTGGGCGATGTGGCGCAGGGTGATGAGCTTGATCAGCTGTCACTCTCCTTCGATCATATGTCAAGGCGTCTACAGATCAAACAGCAGCAGATCGATGAGAATCAGGTTTCTCTGCGCAGCGCGCACAGCGAGATGGAACAACGGGTGGAGAGTCGTACCTCGGAATTATTGCAGACCAATCAAAAGCTGATGCAGGAGATTGCCGAGCGTAAAAATGTGGAACGGATGTTGGAACAGACCTCGCGTACCGATTACCTAACCGGGATTTTGAATCGCCGGGCGATCAGTATTCGATTGGATCAGGTAATGGCGCAAACGGCCAGGGGTTCAAGGAGCTTTTGTACCATTTTACTGGATATCGACCACTTCAAGCAGGTCAATGATCAGTATGGTCATGATGTTGGTGATCAGGTTTTGAAACATTGTGTTGAAAAGCTACAGAGCTGTATCCGGGAATCCGATGAGCTTGGGCGTTGGGGTGGAGAGGAGTTTTTGGTCTTGACCCCGGAGACAGAGCTGGCCGAAGCAAAAAAACTGGCACAGCGGTTGTGTGTTGAGTTGGCCGCCACATCCTTCGTTCATCAACAAAACGAAATTTCTGTCACAGCGAGTTTCGGTGTGACACGCTACATCGATGGTGAGAACCTGGGGGCATGCCTGAGACGTACCGATGATGCACTCTACGCTGCGAAGGCACGAGGTCGCAATTGCGTAGTGGTTACCGATCCAGAGTGAGGGAGATAGGTGGCTAGCTACAGGGGGAAGCCATGACGATCGATTGGGACACAACATTTGCCGCAATCTGGCGTCCGCGCAAAGGCTATTTGCGAGCGGTTGAACATATCGACCAAGTAGGGCTTGATCGGCTGATTGGTATCGATGATCAGAAGCTGCAACTTATGCAGAATACACAACGCTTCCTTGCTGGCCAGGGCGCCAATAATACATTGTTATGGGGAAGCAAGGGTAGCGGTAAATCTTCACTCGTCAAGGCGGTGTTCGATCATTTCCGGGAGCAGGGGCTACGATTGATACAGATCGACAGAACCGATTTGATTGAATTGCCGGAGATCGTCGACTCGATCAGGGGAACGTCCCACCGCTTTATCGTATATTGCGATGATCTAACCTTTGATATCGGCGAGGCATCCTATCGAGCACTGAAGAGTGTCCTGGATGGCTCAATAGAGGCGCCTCCCGAAAATGTCCTGATCTACGCAACATCCAATCGACGCCATCTTCTGCCAGAGTTCATGAGTGAAAACCAGGAGGCGAGGATGGTGGGTGACGATCTTCATTTGGGCGATACTACTGAGGAGAAACTGGCTCTGTCGGACCGGTTCGGTCTGTGGCTCTCCTTCTACCCGGTGAATTGGCAGGGTTACTTAAATATAGTGGACAGCTATTTTCCGGATTATGAGGGAGATCGTGAAGCACTGCATGCGGCGGCAAAACAATTTGCAATGTCGCGAGGTGGCACTAAAAGTGGGCGTGCTGCGCTACAGTTTTTCAAGGCCTATTCTTAAGTGCTGCTGATTGACAAGATACTTATATGAAAAAAGTCCTTGGCGGAGGTCTTGCGAGTTGGTCAATTCACCACCCTATCGGGGTGGTGATGATAACCCTGGCATTCATGGTGTTGGGGCTCATGGCATTGACTCGTTTAAGCGTAGACCTACTGCCAAAAGTTGTTTATCCGTCTGTTGCGGTGATGGCCTTGGATTCTGGTGTGCCTGCTCAGATAATGGAGGATCAGGTTACGCGTCACCTGGAGGAACAACTGTCGATAACTGAAGACGCGATCCATGTGGGATCGACAACCCAGCAGGGACGTAGTCAGGTCCATTTAGCCTTTAAGTATGGTGCTGATATAGATCAAGCGCTGCAGGATGCCAGTACCCGGTTGGATCGGGCAAAACGTTTTCTACCTGAGACTATAGATCCACCAATTATCTATAAACACGATCCCTCACAACTGCCCGTAGCGGAATTCGTTATCAGTTCCACGCTTCGCGATCAAGTGGCGCTACGAAGTTGGGTGGACTATGAGTTCAGCAAGTTATTTCTGAATCTGCCTGGTGTTGCTGCGGTTGAAGTGGGCGGCGGCTTGGTGCGCGAGATAAATATATATGCGGACCAGCAGCGCCTGACAGGCTTGGGTATGCAACTATCCGATCTCATAGATGCTCTCCAGTCATCGAATGTGGAAACCGCGGGAGGTATGCTGAGAACAGAGCAAGGTGAAATCGGAGGAAGAACCGCGGGTCGCTTTCAATCGGTGGATGATATTTTACAATTACCTTTAAGACGAGTGGGTGATAACGATACCACATCACTGATTCGATTATCGGAAGTTGCCCAGGTTGTAGATGGTGCAGAAGACGAACGGATGCGTATCCGTCTGAATGGGCTTCCGGGGATTAAATTATCGATCCAGAAACAACCCACCGCAAATAGTGTTGATGTGGTTGATCATGTTTTAGCGAGACTGGCTGAGCTTGAAAGCCAGGCAATTGTACCTAAGGATATTCAAATTCACCCTGTTGATGACCAGGCACGTTTTGTCCGTCGAGCTTTAAACAATGCTATTCATTCAGTAATTCTGGGCGCCATTTTAGCGATGTTTGTTGTGTATCTGTTTCTCGGCAGCTTTAGACGGATGTTGATTATTGGTTGTGCTATACCGATCGCGATTCTGGTTGCCTTCATTCTGATGTCGAGCGCCGGTTTGACCTTGAATATTATGAGTTTGGGTGGATTGGCGTTGGGTGTCGGTATGTTGGTAGACAGCACTATTGTTATGTTGGAGAACATATATCGTCACCAACGGGAGAAAACAGAAAGTCAAAAGGTTACACAAATTTCCAGTTATGCGGCGAGCGAAGTAAATAGTGCAATCGTCGCTTCCACAACGACCAACCTGGTAGCGGTTCTGCCATTTCTCTTTATCGGTGGTCTTGTCGGGCTGCTATTTCGTGAATTGATATTTACTATCTCCGCTGCCATCCTGGCTTCAATGATTGTTGCGCTAACACTGGTGCCAGCGCTTGCGGGCAGATTGAGCATCGGCCTTAAGGATCGGTTCAGGCTTGCAATCGATAACCTGATGAGCCAATTGCAGAATGGTTATTCAAGATTTGTTACCACCCTGTTGAGAAGGCCAGTGTTGCCCGTCATAACTTTTCTGCTACTGCTGCTGTTTGCATTTCTCAAGCTGGTGCCTGAAAAACAAATTTTCCTACCTCAGATTGATGAGGGACGCATCACTATACGATTGGTTGCGGATAGAGGTATCAATTTACAGGGAATGGATGACTTGGTACATCGACTCGAAGAGATAATAAGGGCTCAACCGGAAACAGAATCCATATATTCTCAGGTAGGTGGTTTTGTATTTGGGCGTTCTCGCTATGAATCAGTCAATCGAGCCAGTATCAAAGTCATTTTAAAGCCCGCACAGAGTCGAAAAGTCAGTAGCCATGATTGGGTCGAACGTGTAAATCAGGAGATAAAAAAAGCCAAGCTTCCTGGTTTATGGGTAGGCATGCGGGTACAGGGTGTGCGGGGTATCCGGCTCAACTGGGGTGACGATGACCTCAGTGTAAGGGTAAAAGGACCGGATCTGGCTGTCTTGAATCAAATTGCTGAAGAGCTGAAAGATAAGCTTGAAAAGGTTACCGGGCTGCGTAGTGTTGAAAACAGTAGCGATGATATCACTCAGGAAATCATGGTGTCGGTGGATCGTCAGCGGGCAGCCTATTTCGGTATCGATGTGGATGATTTGGGAGAAATAGTCAATTTGGCGTTGAGTGGTAACGTGGTGACGGACTATTTGGAAGATGACCGAAGTATAAATGTCAGAGTGGGTTTGCTGGAGTCGGATATCGCCACGCCTGCCGATCTGGAATCAATTGTTATTTTCAGTCAAACCGAACCCTCAGTGCCGATACGCCTAGGTGAACTGGCAAAGATAGAGTTGTCACCATCCTATGTGATAATCAGACGCGATCAGCAACAGAGAATGGCTGAAGTTAGTGCCTCGCTGGGTGGTGATCTGTCTTTACAGGATGCAATATCGGAAGTAAGGAATATAGTATCTGTTATGGATCTGCCATCTGGTTATAGCATAAGTTATGGCGGCAGCTTGGAGGTTATTAAGAAAGGTCGAGATAGTGGAGTACTGCTGCTCTGTTTGGCGCTTTTTCTGGTATTGGTTGTGATGTCAGTGCAGTATGAGTCGCTGAGAAACCCGATAATTATCATATTGTGTGTGCCGTTTGGTTTGATCGGGGTAGGATTGGGATTGTACTGGGCGGAACTGCCAATCTCTATGCCTGTGTGGCTGGGCCTGATCATGCTGGCAGGTATTGTGGTGAATAACGCTATCGTGATGGTTGAATATATCTCCCAGAAAAGAGATGCAGGACATGACAAGAGTGCAGCCATTACACAGGCAGCACAGATCAGATTGCGACCGATTCTAATGACGACACTGACTACTGTTGTTGGAATGATGCCACTAGCATTGGCACTCGGAGAGGGCTCGGAAATGCTTCAGCCGCTGGCTGTAACAATGATTTCCGGACTCTCCTTTTCCACTATAGTCACGCTGATTCTGATTCCATCAGTTTATCGATTGATTGGCCGCTGATCCATGCAGCCTGACATGCGCCCTGTTGTGTAGGCTGGATATCAACCGCAAGCAGCAGCAAATGGGTTATCGATATTGGCGTATATACCACCATTCAAACAACCGTTTCAGCCAGTGAAAGATGGCCATGTTCGGCATCACGATGTTTCTATTTTCGGTTCGCGCCACAAGCATGCCGCTGGTTTGGCTATCGACAATACATACCAGTTCCACCTTAAAGGTCTCACTGGGTGGTTCACCCTTGAGTTCCGAGAGCAGGTTTTTGGTGGCTGCTTCCGCCTGGAGATCTGCCATATGGGCCTGTTTGGGCATCCAGTCAGGACCTGGAAAGCTGCCCGAGTCGCCGGCCACATAGACATTGGTCATACCCTCGACCCGGCAGTGGTCATCGGCCTGGATCAGGCCGCCGGGTGAACGGGGCAGTTTAGTATTGTCAAACCACTGATTGCCGGTCATGCCGGGCATAAAGAGGATGAGATCAGCAGCGAAGCTGTGATTCTCCATGACAATGCTTGTGGCCGTGAACTTCACCATTTTTTGCCCGAGATGGGTTTCGATATCGCGCTTTTCCATCTCTTGGATCAATCCCTTGACCGCTTTGGGTCCAAGTCGTTGTCCCGGTTTTTCCGCTGGGGTGAAGAATATGAGCTTGAAATTTTCACGCCGTCCTTCGAGCCTCAATTGACGATCGATACCAAATAGAAATTCGAACATCGGTCCGCCGCGCATTGCGCTTGGTTCTTTGGGATTGCCGGAAAATCCGATGGCGATGACACCGCTATCCAGCTCTCTGAGCCGGTCGCGGATTCTGGTTGTGGCTGAAATGCCTTCACAGGGGGTTATGGCGTTTTCGATGCCGGGCAGTTTTTTAATGAAACGCCCTCCTGAAGCGATGATAAGCCCGTCGTTTTCTATCTCGCCCTCGGTGGTTTGCAATATCCTCCCATCATCGCTGAGGCCGGTGGCTTCTGCAGGGTGATGGTTGACCCGCATGCGCTGAAAGAACGAGTCCAGTTGGATTATGAGATCCTCAGGTTTGCGCAATCCCGATGGAATCCAGATCGAACCAGGCAGATAGTGAAATTCCGGCTTGGGGCTGACAACAGTAATGTCAATCGATTTATCCCTGGATCTCAGTGTCTTGATGGCGGTGAGTGCGGCAAAACCGCTGCCGACGATGGTAACTCTTTGCATTCCTCAAACTCCGATAGTTTTCTTGATTTGGCGCATCGGTGGAGCGTGGTGATTGTTCAGTGGTACGGCCCTTGGGGTGAGAATATACGTTATTATGCACTAAGCCGGAATCCATTCTTCCACTTATATGTCTCCAGCCAAGGGTATTGAATAAATGCCGCCGACAGGTGGCAGAGCCTGTAAAGACCCGTTTCCGGTGAGCACCGTAATCGGGCCATGCGAAGCATCCAGTGCTGAGATCAGTCGAGCCAGTCAGAGCCCGATCAGTTCGGCATGCAGTCCTTGAAAGTGGGTTATTGCCAACAGGTCCTGACTGTTGACCAGTTCGGGATTGTACTCGATCAAGAACAGATGGGGCCGCTTGGGATCGATATGTACCGAAACAACACCGTCCCGGGCGCGAAATGCCTCTTCCAGCTGGGCCAGGCCATCACTATCCAGGGTTTCATCCACGTGTAGGGTGACATCCGCGAGATCGATATTCATGGTTCCTCCCTCCAAAATTTTTATGCTCAAGACCGCATGGCTCGTGAAATCTCTGCGGTAGGCCGACATGATATATTAAGTATAGGAGATGTTTTCCTGGAAGTGTTGCGTTGCAGGGCCCTCTGGAACTGCGCAATGGATCAGTTCACCGGCTCGACCTTCATGCCGGGTTCGAGATCGTGAAAGCCCTTGGTGACGATCCGATCACCCGTCACCAGACCTTGCTGAATTTCGATTCTATCGATAATCCGCATGCCGCTCTTTATCGAGAGTCGCTGTGCTTGTTGCTGCGCATCCAGCTTGAAGACGAACTCTCCCCGAGTGTCGCGTTGCAGTGCATTGAAAGGGATTGTAATCCGTTCCCGCTTCGCCGACTGCAGCATGACCCGGCAGAGTTGACCTGAGCGGGCGCCATCGGGTATCGGATCCAGGATCACTTCAACTGTTCCCATGCGGGTTTTTTCGTCGAGTTCCGGGTGGATCCGATGAATCCTGCCATTGAAGGGCTTCTCTCCCAGTCCATCGATCCGAACCGTGACGGGATCGTTGCGCTGCAGCTGGGGCAGTAACAGATCAGATACCAGGATGCTGGTTACCAGGCTCTTTGGGTTGATAATCGTCATCAGATGAGTGTGGCGGGGAACCACGTCTCCGGGTTCCACCAAGCGCTCGCTCACGACACCGGAGAATGGCGCCTGGATACGTGTATAACCCAACCTGGTCTGCAAAACGCGCTTTTCCGCTTCGGCCACACTGAGATCTGTTTGCGCTTGGGCGAGGTCTTCCTGGGAAACGGCCATCCGTTTCGCCAGCTCTTCCTGACGCTTGAGGTTCAAACCCATCTGCCTGGCGGTGGCGATGGCTTTCTTGAATTCCGACCTCAGCAGCTCCTCGTCCAGGGTGACAATGGTATCCCCCTGGTCCACATTATCACCTTCGAAGTATGGCAATTGGGTTATTCTGCCCTCTTCCTGATTGAAGATACGCACAGTCTGGCGTGGTTTTAAGGTACCAGTGCGCTCATGGACTATGCCCAATGCACGTGGCTCGATGATCTCAATGGCTACCAGGTGAGCCTGGTCAACATCCTCAGCCCGGTCATTTGGATCAGTCTCCGTTGACGATTGTGAACACCCTGTCAGCGAGAGGAATAGGAGCGCTGTGGCGGTAGCGATCAAGCGGTACTGCGGGTTCTTGATATGCGAGTTGCTGTTCACTGCTCAGGCCGGGCCGATCGGCTTTGGAGGCACGCCATTGGGTACATAGGGATGGTAGTGTTTTACCTTGCGTCCGATATTTCGCTGCACGATAACACCAACAATCTTAAATTCACCTTCCTTGAGGACAATATCAGGATACCCCGATTTCAAGGCGACCAATCTCTTACCTGACTCCCCCTCGGATAGGTATTGACGGAACCAACGCTCACCATTGGCTTCGGCCACTACGAAGGCGCCTGTAGCACAAACATCGGAAGGCTCGATGACGATAATACACTTCTCGGGAAACTCCGGTTCCATGCTGTCGTCCAACACCTGCAGGGGGTAAAGCTCGTTGTAACTGCAATCTTGACTCATCAATAACCACTATCTGTATCTGTTGCGGGAGGAGCTAGGATCCAGGTGTGTGTGGGCGCTCCTGTCGGCATTGATTCTAATCGATTCTGTAGCGTGTGTAAGGATTAAAAACCTGAAAAACCGCAAGTGAAAGCGCATCCTGGCGTTAATTCCTATAATATTCCGCTTTCAAGCCACTCTCTTTTCAATATTAGCATGGTCCACTCAACCCGAACCCAACCCCAGGTCCACAAAGACCGGCGTGATATTCACAATCTGCGCAATATGCTGCCCTTCTTGTGGGAGTATCGTG
>NATW01000165.1 GCA_003094555.1 gamma proteobacterium symbiont of Ctena orbiculata | reverse complement strand
GCTTCTGCTTCTGCTTCTGCTTCTAATTCTACCTCTGCCTCTGGTTCTGCCACTGCCTCCGCCTCTCCCTGGGTGTCCTGCTTTTCAGGGTCGACCAGTTCCAGTTCCCGATTGATGGAGTCGAGATCGCGGATCTCGGCCAGGGTCGGCAACTCGTTCAGGCTCTTGAGATTGAAGTAGTCGAGAAACTCCTTGGTGGTGGCGTACAGTGCCGGTTTGCCGGGCACGTCCCGGTGGCCGACCACCCTGACCCACTCCCGTTCGGTGAGGGTCTTGATGATGTTGGTGCTGACCGAAACCCCGCGCACATCCTCGATCTCGCCCCGGGTCAGGGGTTGGCGATAGGCGATCAGGGCCAGGGTCTCCAACAGGGCGCGGGAGTATTTGGGCGGCCGCTCCGCCCAGAGCTTGGAGACCCAGGGCGAGAACTCCGCCCGCACCTGGATACGAAAGCCGCTGCCGACCTCGGTAACCTCTATGCCCCTGCCCTGATAGTCATCGGTGAGTTCGGCCAGTACCTGCCGCAGCTGTTTCTTGTCAGGCTCCTCGCGCTCGGGAAACAGGGACTGCAGTTGATCCAGGTTGAGGGGCCGTCCCGCAGCCAGCAAGGCGGCTTCGACTATCTTTTTTAAGCTAGCTTCATCTGTCATATCAGGCTGTTTTCGCTTTCACATGAATGGGGGCAAAGTCATCCGTCTGGACCATTTCCAGCAGGGAGGCCTTCAACAGCTCCAGCACCGCAAGAAAGGTCACCACCACACCCAGGCGACCCTCGGTAATATCGAACAGTTCTGTAAACGGAAGAAAATCCTTGCCATGCACCACCTGCAGGACATGGGACATCCGTTCTCTGACCGAGAGCTTTTCCCTCTCCACCCGGTGGCTGCTGAACATATCCGCACGGGTCATGACATCCTGCAGGGCCAGCAGGATCTCCCGCAGATCCACATCGGGATCCTTGGTCTCCACATGCCGCTCCACCAACTCCGCATGCCCCTGGAAAGTATCCCGATGCATCTGTTCCAGGCCGTCCAGGTCTTCCGCCGCCTGCTTATAGCGCTCGTACTCCTGCAGACGCCTGATCAGCTCGGCCCTGGGATCATCCCCCTCCTCCTCCTCACTGGTTGGCCTGGGCAGCAGCATGCGGGACTTGATCTCAGCCAGCATGGCCGCCATCACCAGATACTCCGCCGCCAGTTCGAGGCGCAGATCCTTCATCATCTCGATATATTGGACATATTGATCGGTGATGTCCGAGATGGGGATATCGAGAATATCCAGATTCTGGCGTCGGATGAGATAGAGCAGCAGATCCAACGGCCCCTCGAAGGCATCGAGAAACACCTCCAGCGCGTCGGGGGGGATGTAGAGATCGGTGGGGGGTGTCGCCAGGGGCTCGCCCATGACCATGGCGAACGGCATCTCCTCCTGCTCCGGATGGTAGTGCGGATGTTGTTCAGCTTCTTCCATGTCAGATCCTAGTGCAGGTGGATACAGGGGTTACGCAACAGTGGCGTTGCATCATCATACAAAAAAACCATCACTCATGATTGGAAACCCGCAAAGACATCGCCTCACGCACTTCCCGCATGGTCTCCTGGGCCACGACACGGGCCTTTTCGGATCCCTCGCTGATAATGCGTTGCACCAGATCGGGCTGGGCCTCGAATTCGGCGGCCCGCTGCTGCATCGGTTTCAGCTCGTTGAGTACCGCCTCGATCACCGGCCCCTTGCAGTCGAGGCAACCGATTCCAGCGGAACGGCACCCCTCCTCGACCCACTGTTTTGTACCCTCATCGGAGTAGACCAGATGGAACTGCCACACCGGGCACTTCTGCGGATCCCCCGGGTCGGTACGCCTGACCCGGTTGGTGTCGGTGGGCATGCGCTTCAGCATCTCCTCCACATCCTCCGGCTTCTCCCGCAGGGAGATCGTGTTCTGGTAGGACTTGGACATCTTCTGCCCGTCCAGTCCCGGCATCTTCGAGGCCTTGGTCAGTAACGGCTGCGGCTCCACCAGAATCATACGTCCGCTGCCTTCCAGATAACCGAGCAAACGTTCACGCTCTTCGGTGTTGATATTCTGTTGTGCCTGCAGCAGTTCGCGACCGCTTTCCAGGGCCTGCGTATCACCCTGCTCCTGATAGGCCCGTTGCAGTTGGGTGAACTGCTTGGCCGCCTTTTTACCCATCTTCTTGCGCGCCTGTTCCGCCTTCTCCACGAAATCGGGCTCGCGTCCGTAGATATGGTTGAAACGGCGGGCCACTTCCCGGGTCAGCTCCACGTGGGCCACCTGATCCTCACCCACCGGCACCTGGGAGGCACGATAGATCAGGATGTCCGCCGACTGCAGCAACGGATAGCCAAGGAAGCCATAGGTGGCGAGATCCTTTTCCTTCAGCTTCTCCTGCTGATCCTTGTAGCTGGGGACCCGTTCCAACCAGCCAAGGGGGGTGATCATGGAGAGCAGCAGATGCAGTTCCGCATGCTCAGGCACCAGGGACTGGACGAACAGGGTCGCCTTTTCCCTGTCGACACCGGCCGCCAGCCAGTCGATGACCATATCCCAGATACTCTCCGGGATGACACTCGGATCGTCATAATGGGTGGTCAGGGCGTGCCAATCCGCGACAAAGAAGAAACACTCATGCCGGTGCTGCAGCTCCACCCAGTTCTTCAGCACACCATGGTAGTGGCCAAGATGTAGACGACCTGTGGGACGCATGCCGGAGAGCACGCGGGATGGGCTTGACTGATTCAAAATTAACTCCTCGCAGGGCTAAGAATCACAGGTATAAGATTGGCAACTATATCACTGGCCGGCAGGATTATGATGGTCAATGCAACGATAGGCTCGAGGATGAAACCCAATAGTCCTGTCATTAGTAGAGCAAGTACGATAATGATGCCGTAGGACTCAAGCTTGGAGTAGGCATGGGCCTGTTTCGGCGGTAACAGGGAGTAGACCACCCGCCCACCATCCAGCGGCGGCACCGGCATCATGTTGAGCGCCATCAAGATAGTATTGATCAGCACTCCGGTAACCCCCATCAATACCAACGGCACACCCAGCCAGGCGAAGTCCTCCAGTGCCAGGGCGCCGGCGTAGACTAGGATCGACCAGATCAGGGCCATGATCAGGTTGGCGCCCGGCCCCGCCAGGGCAACCAGTCCCATATCCCGCTTCGGCTTGCGCAGATTGTTCCAGTTGACCGGCACCGGTTTGGCCCAACCGAACATAAATCCGGTCAGGAGATAGAGACCCAAGGGCACCAGGATGGTACCCACCGGATCGATGTGTTTGAGAGGATTCAGGGTGACCCGCCCCAACATCTGCGCGGTCTTGTCCCCCAGGCGCTTGGCCATCCAACCATGGGCCGCTTCGTGCACCGTAATCGCGAATATCAAGGGCAGAATGAAGATTGCCAGCTTTTGTATCAGGGTAAGCCCTTGCATTTAGTGTGTCCTGAAAAAGTCGTAATGGTACTTGAATAAGGCAAACCGTGGATTATACCTCGAACATGGATGTATCGCCCTTACCGCCTCTCACCACCTCCGGCAGCTCCTCCGTCATCACCACCACGGTGGTGGGTTCGAAGCCGCAATAACCTCCATCGATGATCAGGTCCACCTCATGATCCAGCAGATCCCGCATCTCATAGGGATCGGTCAGGGGCATCTCCTCTCCCGGCATGATCAGGGTGGTGCTCATGATCGGTTCCGCCAGCTCCTCCAGCAGGGCACTGACGATGGCATTGTCCGGCACCCGGATGCCGATGGTCTTGCGTCGAGGATGCATCAGTCGCCTGGGCACCTGTTTGGTCGCCTTGTGGATGAAGGTATAGGGTCCCGGCGTCAGGGCCTTCAACAGACGGTAGTCCCGATTATCGATCTTGGCGTAGTTGGAAATCTCGGTCAGATCCCGGCATACAAGAGTGAAGTTGTGGGACTGCTCCACCTTGCGGATGCGGCGAATACGCTCCATCGCCCCTTTGTCACCGATATGGCAGCCCAAGGCATAGCTGGAGTCGGTGGGGTAGATCACCAGACCGCCCTCGCGGATGATATCCACCGCCTGACTGATCAGCCGCGGCTGGGGATTGTCCGGATGTATCTGGAGAAACTGGGCCATCGGGATTGCCTGACAACTATACGGCCTTGAGGATATTCGACCTTGCTGTATCGATTGCCCACTCCGACCACAAGGGCCTGCAGCTGTCGGGCAATAGAGGCAGCTGTCCAAACTCGATCCAGGGATTGTCCGGGGAATGGAAATCGGAACCCGCCGAAGCCAACAAACCGAAATCACTGGCATGCCTGGCCATGGTGAAGTAGTCGTCACGGCTATGGCTGCCGGAGACCACCTCGATCGCCTCACCCTCGAGTTCCACAAACTCTCTGAACAGGCGTCTCAGCTTGGAGCGGGTCATTCTGTAGCGGGCGGGATGGGCCACCACGGCCACGCCCCCGGCGCCGTGTATCCATGCCAACGCCTGGGCCAATTCGGCCCATTGGCCCGGCACGAATCCTGGTTTTCCGTTCACCAGGTAGTGCTTGAAGACCTTGCGCTCGTCACTCACCACGCCCTGTTCAACCAGATAGCGGGCGAAATGGGTGCGGCTTACCAGGGTGCCGTTGGAGTGGGCGAGCGCGCCCTCATAGGCGCCGCTGATACCGGCCTTTTCCAGTCTCTCGGCAATCGCTAGCGCACGCCAATCGCGAAACGCCCGCATCTCCCTCAATCCTTGTTGCAGCGCCCGGTTTTCGGGATCCACATTCAGGCCGACGATATGCACCGTCTGCTTGTTCCAGGTGACCGAGATCTCCACACCGGGTATCAACACCAGGTCACAGTCGGCGGCGGCGGATTGCGCCTCCTCGATACCGGCGGTGGTGTCGTGATCGGTCAGGGCCAATACCCGCACCCCCGCATTCGCGGCACGACAGACCAGCTCCCGTGGCGCGAGGGTTCCATCGGAAGCGGTTGAGTGACTGTGCAGGTCGTATTCGCAAAACATGGGGGCGGATTGTACCCATAGTGAGGTCAAACCGATAGGCTTGTGTTGATATGCTGATACAATATCGTATATGTTATTTCCGATCCTCGATCTCAGTTATATTGGACAACGATTTGACGCTATCGCTCCGGCGGTGGTGTCGGCCGGCATGCAGGCCGGGGTCAAGGACCCGGACAACTCACCCACGGCGCTGCAACAGGCAATGCATCGGCTGATGGAACTGCTGGAGATCCTGATTGACCAGGTCGAGTCGGCCGACGAGGCCACCCATACCTCGCTGGATGAGCTGAGCGAGCTGGGGGATTACGGCATCAAGCTGTTGGTCGACTTCTCCACTATCGCCGCTGGCCTGGAGATGCCCCGGGAGAGTGAGGAGATGGAAGACCTGACCCTGCCCATGGCACTCTGGATCGTTCGCCACCGGGGAGAGCTGCGTACCCTTGAACCGGTGATCAACTCCCTTGCCCGCCTGGCCAACAGATTCAGGGAACCTTCCCAGCTACAGCAACTCTATGACCTGTCTGTGGAGTTGATCCAGGCCATGGAGCCCCTGATGCAACAGGAACCCACGCGCATTGAACTGGCCCATCCCTGGAGCATTTTGGTGATGAATCAGGCCATAATCGCCACCCGCAGTTATCAGCCCGAGCTGATTGAGCAGGCCTATGAGACCCTGTGTCGCCTGCTTCCCGATCAGGCGCCCGATTTTTTTCGCGAAGGCATGGAACAGATGGATGCCCAGAATTATCCACAGCTAGTCAAGGAAGTTGTTGAAAAGTATTATAATCTTTGGGGTCAGCCCAGGACGCTTCACTAATTGCTCCAATAAATAGCCATCTTTATATAGGCGGTCACTAAATCAGATGAAAACATGGTGTACTATGCAGCCTGCCATCGATACTATGCTTTTATCGTAAGATATTGATCACATAATGAAATTTCTCGCTGATTTTTTCCCCGTCATACTCTTTTTCGTAGCCTACAAGCTCTACGGCATCTATATCGCCACGGCTGTGGCCATCGCATCCTCCGTGATTCAGGTTGCCTACGGCTGGCTGCGCAAGGGGCACGTGGAGAAGATGCACCTGATTACATTCGGCATCCTGCTGGTTTTCGGCGGCCTGACCATCCTGCTGCAGGATCGCACCTTTATCATGTGGAAGCCCTCCGTGATCAACTGGTTGTTCGGCGCCGTCTTTCTGGCCAGCCAATACATTGGCAAAAAGCCGTTGGTGCAACGCATGATGGAGAGCAGCATCTCCGTGCCCTATCCCATTTGGAGAAAACTCAACCTGACCTGGAGCCTGTTTTTTATCCTGCTGGGTTTTCTCAACCTCTATGTGGCCAACGATTTCTTCGTCGCGGAACAGCAGCTGATCGAAATCACCGGCCTGCAGCAGATCGATTTCGACAACTGCGGTCAGCATTTTCAGGGGAGTGAGCTGGAGATGTGTAATACTGCGCATACCCTTGAAGAGGACTGGGTCAACTTCAAACTGTTCGGCATGATGGGGCTGACCCTGGGATTCATCGTCCTGCAGGCCTTCTATCTGGCGCGCCATATGACTGAAAACGAATTGGAGGGGGCGTAATCGTGTACTACGCAATCATTGCAGAGGATCGGGATGACAGCCTGGAGCAGCGTCTCAAGGCGCGGGACGATCACCTGGCAAGACTCAAACAGCTGCAGAATGAAGGACGTCTCCTGTTAGCCGGCCCCCACCCGATGATCGACAGCGAGGATCCAGGTCCCGCCGGTTTCTCCGGCAGTCTCATAGTGGCCGAATTCGACAGCCTGGAAAGCGCCAAGGGCTGGGCGGATGCCGATCCCTACATCGAGGCAGGCGTCTATGCCCGAGTGCAGGTAAAACCCTTTAAGAAGGTACTGCCGGCCTGACAGGGGCAGTACCATAGCCATTCAACCAATCAATCACAACTAGGTAAGTTCAACGATGAATATGAAGATCTTTTTAGCTGCGGTTTGCAGCGCAGGACTGCTGACAGCTTGCAACCAGACTACGGATGAGGCTACCGCAGCCAAAACGGATAGCGAACGTTCAGCCACCGTGCCTGAAATGAACGAACCCGCTTCCGCCGATATGGATGTTGAGACCCTGCTCACCGTCAACGGCGAAGCCATCACCCGCACCATGTACAGCCTCTACTTCCAGGATCGCATGCGTAATGTGCCCGAGGCGCAAAACTCCCCAGAGATGCAGATGAGTGTGCTCAACGAGCTATCCAACATCATCATCGTGGCGCAGGACGCGGAGAAAAAAGGCATCCAGAATCGCCCTGAAGTCTCGGCCTCCATCGACCTGCTGAAGGCCAAGCTGCTGACCCAGATCGCGATTCAGGATTTCGCCAGCTCCCACGAGCCCAGCGAAGAGGAGATCCAGAAGTCCTACCAGGAGGATTATGCCGGGCAATCCAATACCGAATTCAAGGCCAGGCATATCCTGGTGAAAGAGCAGCAGGAGGCAACCGCACTGATTGAAAAACTCGATGGCGGCGCCGACTTCGCCGAACTCGCCAAAGAGCACTCAACCGGCCCCACCGGCAAGAATGGCGGCGACCTGGGCTGGTTCGACGCAACACAGATGGTAAAACCCTTCGGTGATGCCCTGCTCGCCATGGAGAAAGGCAAATACAGCGCAGCCCCGGTTGAGACACAGTTTGGCTGGCACGTCATTCTGCTGGAAGACTCCCGTCAATCAGAGGCCCCGACCCTGGACAGCGTCAAGGATAAGATCGTCAACAAGCTGAAGCAGAGTGCCCTTTCCGACTATATGCAGGGCCTGCGCGACTCCAGCAAGCTGGTCTTCAATGAGAAGAACGCCAAGCCCGCCCCGGCTGCCGATGCTGCGGCCCCCGCCGCTGACGCACCTGCCACAGAGGCGCCAGCTGCTGATGCCGCGAGCACGACAATGGAAGAAAAGCCCGCCATGGAACAACCGGCAGAAGAAGCGAAGGAAGCCAAAGAGTAACCCACTAGTAGCACGGTGCCCGTCGCTCCAGGCGGGCACCCTTTCCATCCACTTCCATTCGCGAATATCTGCTGATCATCGATCAATCGCTGCCGTATTCCCAACATTTATATCCGACCCAAAATCTGCTAAAAAACGAAGAAAAATACTAAAGCCGATTATCTCCATCCGTGAATCTGCCGATTCCTTGCGTTTCCTAAACAAATATTCTAAAAATGATGCTTATTACGTCTCGGCACAATCAGAAGGATGTTTATCACCATGGAAACTAAGGAAGCTATTTATCCAGTCGAGCCAACCTTTCATCGCAGCCCCCACTTCAAGCAAACACCCAAATCTAGAATCCTTGGGGTGAAACTACGCTCAGAATCTCTCTTTAATTTATGCCATTTGTAGTTTGACGACAACAGGGAGTACTTTTCGAGTACATTTGCAGCATAATATGATATTAGGAGCCGGCGGCATACCACGTTAATAAGAGCCGGCAATATAATTACCGGTTAAGTGTCACTATGAGCAGACATCTAGAAAAGCAAGAAGGTCGAGATTTTGAAGGTGAACAACTACCATTAGAGTTCAAATTATCTCGTTCTAGAATTATGTACATCGAAGACAAGTCTGAAGGGTTAGAGGGCGAGGCACGAATAGGTAGAGTGTATTATTCCAAGTCAGGTAAAACACTTTATTATCGTGGCAAAAAGTTTCAAAGTCTTAAAGGAAGTGGTTTTAAAGCTAATTGCTTCGAGTTAGGGACTGGGGATCACTATTGGATATCTGGCCCAAGAAAAGACCAGAATGACCGCCTATATGGTGGTAATCGAGGTGTAGAAATTGATAGCGATGCGCATGAAGAATACATGCAATACATCAACACTTAACAAATGGGCTTGGTATTATCTATGTCGGGTATTCGTTGGCAGAAGCACGAAAAATCTATTACTAAAAAGTCACGCTCATTACTTCCAGTTCCTCTACGGGAACTGCTGGAGGCAAAGTCGTGAAACTGCATCTAACAAACGCGTCAATTAGGTCACTCACAAGCTCGCGCCTATTACGCGTCCGTTCGTGAAAAGAGATAAGTGATATGAACATTGGTGGTCTTGCCGCAAGAGCAGCATTGCTCAAAGAGCAAATGAAAAAAAGGCCCTGTAAGCGCTGTGGTCTGCTATACGATCCAACAAAAGAGAAGAGATGCCCCCATTGTGACCAGCTTGATCAAAAAGGGCTGGAAGCGCTAATTGAAAAGCGCAAACGTGAGCATCGAGGTAATAAACAGCTCGGCAAGGTATTCTTTATTGTTGCACTGGTCATATTTATGTTCATGCAGATTCTTTGGCTAGCATAGGGTTTATAACAAGATATCATGCTCAAATACTGCCCATACTGTACTAAACCATTAGGCTTTATACCGCTTATCAAGCAACGGCTTTTTGCAAAAGAGAGTGCGGCACTGATCTGTGATAAATGCGGCTCTTCCATCTCCCAGTCGGGTAGTGCCAAACTCGGGATTTTGATTGGTGGCGGCGGCATCTGTGGCTATTTCTGGGGCCAGCTGCTAGGCGAATTTCTGCCCAACAGTTGGCTGACTCTCGCATCAAGTCTCCTGGTTGCTTGCGTCATCGTTGTCCTGCTTGCCTACTGGACGGCCCCGATAAAGCGAGGTTAGCTGATAATCCCCTTGATTACGCATCCTTGATGAAGATATGAAATTAACACCTTACGACAAATCTGATGAAGTGGAAATCAAGCAGCTATTTACTGAGGTATTCTCTGATGCTGAAGGAGAGCCGGAGGGTGTACTGATCGGGAACCTGGTGGCTGATTTAATCAACACTACCGAGCCTGACGATATTTTTGGGTTCGTAGCCACTGAACGGGATCAAATCATTGGATCCATATTCTTTACAAGATTGATTTTTGATACCCCTGTTGAGGCTTTTATTCTGTCACCCGTGGCGATCCGGACAAACCAACAGGGAAAAGGTGTTGGGCAACAATTGATTAATTATGGAATTGAACAAATGAGGGATATGGGAGTGAAACTGCTATTTACCTATGGCGATCCCAGTTTCTACTCAAAAGTGGGTTTCCGATGCATTACCGAGGACATCGCTAAGGCACCTTTGGCATTGAGTCAACCGGAAGGATGGCTTTGCCAATCCCTGGATGGTGGTGAAACAGCGCCTATAGCGTGTAAATCAACTTGCGTTACAGCTCTCAATAAGCCTGAGTATTGGTAATGGATATCAGTCATCGAAGTAATAGATCATGAAAAATTATCTGTTTGTTATCCTGTTTTGTTTCGCAGCCTACAAAGGATGGGATTACCTCACCAAAGAGAGTGTCGAACCACTCTATGCAACACCCTATGTTGCGGTATACGGGCGTAATTCATGCGGCTGGACCAAGAAGATGCTTAAAGAGTTGAAGGCTTCTGACATTCCCTATGAATATCATATTGTGGATAAGCGGGAAGTCGCTGATTTACTCCATGCAAGGATGCAGCAGTCCGGTATCGGCACCAGGAGATATAATCTACCAGTGGTTGATGTGAATGGCAGATTAAGTGTCAGACCGGATAGTGGAGTGATTATTTCGCAATATCAGGCATCCCTGTGAATATGATTTAAAGCAGGGCAAGGGCAGATCTATAAACCGCCCTCACCCGAGCCTCTTGATCACATCAAATGGTAAACCGTGCAACCAGTCCCTGTAGCTCAGTCGCCATATGGGCCAGGTTCTGACTCGCCTCCGCGGTCTCGCCTGCGCCATCCGCTGTCTGAGTCGACATGTCGTTGATCTTGACAATGTTGCGATTGATCTCTTCAGCCACCGAGCCCTGCTCTTCCGCGGCACTGGCGATCTGGGTGGACATCTCGTTGATCTTCTCCACGGCCTGGGTGATGGTGGCCAAGGCGGTGCCGGTCTGGGTAGCTAATTCAACCGCTGATTTTGCCTCTTCCCGGCTCTGATCCATCACTGTCACCGCCTGACGGGAACCCGATTGGAGTTTTTCGATCATGTCATTGATCTCGTCGGTCGACTGGCGTGTGCGGCCAGCCAGGGTGCGCACTTCATCGGCGACCACGGCAAATCCCCGTCCCTGCTCTCCGGCGCGTGCCGCTTCTATTGCCGCATTCAGGGCCAACAGGTTGGTTTGATCCGCGATACCCTTAATCACATCCAGCACCGTATTGATGGCCTCACTGTGGTGCTCCAGATCGTTGATGGTCTGGGAAGAGCTCTCCACCTGGTCGGCCAGTTTGTTGATCTGGGTGACCGCTTTTTGCACAATCTCGGAACCTTGCCGGGTCTGATCAAAGGCTTCATCAGCGGCACTGGCCGTGTGATTGATGTTAACTGCAACCTCTTGCACCGTGGCGGTCATTTCATTCATAGCGGTCGCCACCTGCTCAGTCTCTGACCGCTGAGTATGAATGGTCTCGCTGGTCTGGGTGGTTATCGACGACATCTCTTCCGATGCGGTTGACAACTGTTCGGTGGTTTCAGAAATATCCGCCAGCATGTCGAGCAGATTCCTGCGCATGCCATTGATTGCCGTGAGCAACTCACCTATTTCATCACGGCTGGTAACTTCGATATCCTGAGTCAGATCACCGGATGCAATGACCGTCGCCTTGCGAATTGCGCTTACGATGAATGTCGCGAAAACAGTGCTGACAACGAAACCAATGGCGACGCTTACCAACGCGATAACAGTCAGGGTAGCAACGGCTGTATGTTCGTGGGCCTCGGCACGCTTGGCGCTCTCCTCGGTGAAATGTCCGATCTCCACCAAGATGGATTCAAGGGACTTGTCCAGGTTCTCCTCTTCATGTTCCACTTTTTCGGCCAGCTCTTCCGCATGGTGTGCCTTTCCCTCTGTGTAGGCGACAAACACCTCGTGGGCATGTTCTACAAACTCCACGTGCGCCGCTTCAATGGCTTTCAGCTGATTATTTACGGCGGCAAACTCACTTTTGACATCCCCTGTGCTGTGCGCCATGGCCTCTTGGGCCAATTGCTCTGCTTCGTGGAGTTCAGCCTCTATTCCCTCTGTGCCTTCATCAAAGGCCTTGATCGCCTCGCGAAAACGAGCTAAAGCCGTATCTTCTATTTTCAAGGTACTGCCATAGTGCAAAGCGCGTTCAAATTGCACTGCCTGTCCCAGTTGATGAACAGTGATCTGGGCAATCTTTTCCGTGAGTGGTATATCCTCTTCGGCAATGGTGACCAGCTCTTTGCCTATGCTGTTCATTGAGTAGATGGCATAGGCGGAACTGATAATCAGCAAGCCGAGCAGAATGCTGGCAAAGCCCATTAACTTGGCTTTTAACGACATATTGTTAAGTAGATTTTTCATGGCAATATTCTCATCGACTTGAGTCTTAATCGGAGGTCAGCATTGAACGCCAATGCATGGGCTGAAGCGGACGGGCATTTTCACCAATCAGTCTTGCGAACTGTTTGACTTGCGCATCCGATACTTCCACCGGGGTCTTCATTACAAACCAGTTGACGTTTTCGCTGCAGGGGGGAGTGGTCAATGATCCACTATAGTGAAATAGCTGGCGATCGGCGGGGAGCAGATCGGCAGCGTTGATCGTGACTCCTTGCGCAAATTTGACCTCGTTGATTTTACCAGAAACATTATCGAGTACTTTTTTAAGGGTTGGATTCGCTTTACCCCTTTTGAGCAACACACCGATAACAGCCAGATTGCCATCGGCACTCTTGTGCACAAGATGGACTTCCATGGCGTAGCGCTCACCCTCATGGGCATGCTCACTGGGGGTATGAAAATGGAACTGAAGCAGTTTGTAGGGGACATCACCCAGCATCAATGTGCTGTTATACACGGGCTTGCGTTGTACCGGGTATGACTTATCGCCAATAGTGACCTTCTCTTCCTGACCCACGGTGTTGTAGTTGGCCTGCAGGGTATGGCCATTGTTCAACACAAGCAGGGGAATGGGCTGGTATTGAAACTGCAGAGGATACAGATCGGATGGGGTTTCATTCCAGATATCCACCGGGGATTGGCGCTTACCGCTGCCGCATAGGGCGTACTCCTTAGATAAGCTGTCCCACTCGTCGGGACCGGTAGCCCCCGAATATCCCCAGTGCGAGGTGTGTCCAGTTGCGGCGTGCAGGTTGGTCGCGGCGACGAGGCCACTGAAAGGTAAGGCGCATAACAGCAGGGTCTGGAATATGATTCCAGAAAAAATATGTTTACTTGTACTCATTGCCGAGCCCTCAAAAGTGTAATGTAATCATCGGGACATCCGAAGATCATTTACAACACAACCCATCACCCTGATTTCAATGAACAAACTGGCGTGATGAGGGGGCGACATCCTATCTGAATCCTGTGATCAATCTCCTCTATTTTCCTGCGATCTGATATTCACAGCGGCTGGACTAAACCAATCTTTAAGAATAATTGTCTATTTTTTATTCAACAATAATCTTGGGTTACTTCTTCAATTACCAAGAGAATCACCATGGAATTGGCGGTGCTGGCAATTAACCATTTTTCGAAATCTTCTCATGTCATATTCAATTGCTGCACCGCTGTGTTATCCGTGATTACCGACCAGTACCACCCAAGGAATTTAGTTCCTTTTATTGCATGGCAAATCACTCAGCAAGAATTATCTGCTCGGATTACGAAAGGCACAGAAAATCATTACAATTTGTACCTCAAAGGCAGTAGCACAAACAGACTCGGACATGGTCATCTTGTTCATGCCATGACTCCATTAGGCGGTATTGAATGGAACCCTTACAAACCAAATTAATAATATTCACCGCGAAACTTATCGCTTTTCTCTGTTTCGCTTACCTGACCCTCGCTTTTTTCCCTCAATACGCCCATCACTTATTGCTGGTGATAGCCTTGGCACTGGTTGTTATTGGCGCCGGATCACTCCTCAATTACAAGTCGCAGCGGAACTGGATAGAGAGCGAGGCAAAATTACTCAGCAGTGAGGAGCAGGAGGAAGAGATTGCTGTATCTCAATACTCAAAACTCAAGTATTACTATCCAGTCATTGAATATGCCTATTCAGCCAACGGCATATCCTACACCGGACATACCCTATCCCATGAAAAAGAGAATCTGTGGGTACCCGAGGTGAATCATTGGGGCGACCCCACCCCGGCAACAGATCGTTGGTGGTTGTCCTTAGAACCGGGCGACCATATTCCTGTCTACATCAATCCTCAGGATCACAGTGAGGCGGTGCTGCTGAAGGATATGACAAAGGCGCGTCGCTCTCATCACCTTGCGCTGCTGGCGGGTGGCATCCTGACAGGACTGATATGGCTGACCCTGGTTTTTTTCAACTATACCCTGCCACTCAGCTGACCTGAAGCAGCGGGCCAAAGAGCAGTATCATTATACAACCATCCACATTAATCCTATCGATTTGTGTCGTTCTGCTTACGATATGGCTTATTTATACAACCGGTGAACCATCCACCCCTGAAGAGGGCCGGTTTCTTATCTTGATAGGAGTATTGATTGCAGTCGTTCCTCTGACTCTGGCAGCTATCAGCTCCAGAAATCAAAACCGGGACAGTCATATCGTGGGCGTGCTACTCACTTTAGCGGTAATTACCGGGGCCTGTTATTTCCTGGCCGACAATCCCCTCCTCTGGCTCGGATTGGCTGTGATCAATCTACCCTTGCATCTGTTGATTGCACGGATATTCTATTCCACCCGGGAGGAACTGCTGTTCAGCCTGAATAACGTATTCAATGGTGAGTTCATGTGGCGCACGCATGAGGAGAATGAGGCCGGTGTAATCGGTATCATCTATCTATTGGGATGTTGTGCAATCGTTACAGCGGAGTATAAATTGATCAGCTTCATACTATCACCCCCCACCGGCACCTAAACTCAAGCCACTCTCTCTCATCCCATCATCAATGATATATTTATCTGATCAGATTTAATCGCTATTTACTGCAGACGGTTTAATCCAATTCAATCATCCTCATCCTGTTTGATCTTACCAATATTGGTGATCGGTACCACCTTGGTCGCTGGGGGTTCATCGACGAAATAGGGGCGCTCCTGGGCGGTTCGGCCGGCATCGTCGGCCAGTTCCTTCTCCCTGGCGGTAATCAGTCCCAGGCAGGCGCGGATATCCTGAATGGTCTGCTCAGACAGTGGGTGTTTCAGACTTTTGTGTTCCGGTGTCACCTCGCGCACGATGGTGGTTAGCAGCTTGCGCATCACCAGCATGATTTCCCGTTCTTTTGCGGTTTCGTCGTTCATTGCTTTTCCTGCAACCTTGTAAATCAATCGGTAGAAGCTACCACGAATGATTAGCTGAATAAACGCGTGTCCGGAAGCGTTATTGGTTTTGCGCCAGTAGATCCTGCAGGCCCGCCTCGTCGAGGACAGCGACACCCAGCTTCTCCGCCTTGGCCAGTTTCGATCCGGCCTCCTCCCCCGCCAACAGGTAGTCGGTCTTTTTCGAGACACTGCCGGTCACCTTCGCTCCGAGGGCCTGCAGGGCCTGTTTGATCTCATCCCGTGGTTTGCTCAATGTGCCGGTGATGACCACCGTCTTACCCGACAAGGGTTGCTGCACGGCAGGTTGTACCTCCACCGCCGGCCATTGAATGCCTGCATCGATCAGTTGCTCGATCACTTCCCTGTTGTGTGGCTGGCGAAAGAATGAATGGGTATGCGCCGCGACGATGGGACCCACATCCGGGGTCTCCTGCAGCGCCTCTTCATCGGCCTGTTCCAGGGCCTCCAGGGTGGCGAATTGGCTGGCCAGGGACTGGGCTGTCGCCTCCCCTACTTCTCTTATACCCAAGGCAAAGAGAAAGCGGTCAAGGGTGGTCGATTTGCTCTTTTCCAAGGCCTGCAACAGATTCTGCGCCGACTTTTCGGCCATGCGCTCCAAGCCGCTCAGCTGCTCCAGGCTCAGCTTGAACAGGTCAGCCGGGTTATCCACCAGTGCCTGCTCCACCAGTTGGTCCACCAGCTTGTCACCCAATCCCTCGATATCCATCGCCTTGCGGGAGGCGAAATGTTTAAGTGACTGCTTGCGTTGCGCCGGACAGTAGAGTCCGCCGCTACAGCGGGCCACCGCCTCCCCCTCGGGTTTGATGATGTCAGATCCACACACCGGGCAGGCGCTTGGCAGCTTGACCCTGTCCGCATGCGACTGACGTCGATCCGCTACCACACTCACCACTTCAGGGATCACATCCCCCGCCCGCCTGACGATCACCGTGTCGCCGGGGCGCACATCCTTACGCATCACCTCGTCCATATTGTGCAGGGTGGCATTACTCACTGTGACCCCGCCGACAAACACCGGGGTCAAGCGCGCCACCGGCGTGATCGCGCCTGTCCTGCCCACTTGAAACTCGATGCTTTCCACCTGGGTCATCTCCTCCTGGGCGGGGAATTTGTAGGCGATCGCCCAGCGTGGGGCCCGGGACACAGAACCGAGTTGCTGCTGCAGATCCAGGTTATCGACTTTGAACACCACCCCATCGATCTCATAGGGCAATGCATCCCGCTGCTGCAGCATGCGCTGAAAATAGTCGATACACCCTTCCACCCCTGTTACCACTTGATGCAAGGGCGATACGGGCAAGCCCCATTGCTGCAATCTGCCAATGCTGGCACTTTGCTTCTCGGCGATGGGTGAAGGTACCACCTCGCCAAAGCCATAGGCATAGAATGAGAGGGGACGCTGGGCGGTGAGGCGGGGATCGAGTTGACGCAGTGAACCGGCGGCGGCATTGCGGGGATTGACGAAACTCTTTTCACCCTTTTCCCTGGCACGCTTGTTCAATGCCTCGAATCCCTCGTGGGGTATGAAGACCTCACCCCTTACCTCAAGGACCTCGGGCCAGTCATCGCCCTCGAGTGACAGGGGGATGGCCTTGATGGTGCGCACATTGCTGGTGACATCCTCACCCCGGCTGCCGTCGCCCCGGGTGGCACCCATCACCAGCCTGCCCTTTTCATAGCGAAGACTGACCGCCAGACCGTCCAGTTTGGGTTCCGCCAGGTAGTGGACGGCCTGCACGCCATCCAGCTTCAGCCGATCCCGGATACGGCGTTCGAACTCCCCCATCTCCGCCTCATCGAAGGCGTTGTCGAGGGAGAGCATGGGCAGTCGATGGACCACCTCATTAAAACCTTCCAGGGGCTTCTCCCCAACCCGCTGGGTGGGAGAGTCGGGGGTGATGAGTTGGGGGTATTCCGACTCCAGCTGCTGCAATTCACGCAGCAAGCGGTCGTAGGCGGCATCCGCTATCTTCGGTTCATCGAAGACATAGTATTGTCGGTTGTGATAGTTGATCTCCTTGCGCAGGGTCTGGATACGCTGCGCCGGATCGCGCTTTGTGTTCAACCCTTGCTCCGGGCCAATTGGATCTGACGCCGGTGCTCCATGATCTGACCGCGCAGATGCTCGATGGTCTGTTTGGTCAGGGCACTATGGGTTTCGTCCTGCAACTCCCCATCCAGTATGGCAGCCAGACGTTCCGCAGTGAACAGCATATCCGAAAAGATCGCCATGCTGTCACCAGGACCGGGCAACTGGGTAAACAGAGTCACCCCCGGGGTGGAGAACCCTTCCACATCCTGCTTCGGAAACACCCCGGGCTCTACCATGCTGGCCAGGTTGAACTGGGGTTGATTGCTGCCGTCGCCGGCGATGCGTTGATAGATCGACAGCTCACTCAGGATAAGCCCGGTCTCCTGCATCGCCTTCTGGATCGCCGGCCCGGTAAACGGCTTGGAGCGGGCACGCAGATTGATCTGGATAATCAGCACCGGTACATCGACCGGAGACTCCTCCTGGGCGCTGAAACTGAACAGATCCTGCTGCTCCGGTTCCGCGGGCGCCGATTCGCTATCGGCGGACAGCCCAAGCTCGGGGGTCTCCTCATCCTCACCTTGCGCGCTGCCGATCTCGTTCAACTCCTGACCCAGGAGTTCGGTATCGTCCTCATCCCAGTTGACCCAGGTATCGTCACCCTCCGGGGATGCGACTGTTGTTTCATCCCGAGCTTGGGGTTCATCCGCAACAACCTCTTCCGCTACACTCTCTCGCGCAACAGTTATCGACTCGGCTCTGCGTCTGCGCGCCTGGGCGGACTCACGCTTGCGCCGCTTGGTCTCATACAGGTAGATCGCGGCCAGGAAGATACAGCCGAGTACCAGTAGCACGATGCGCAGTGTCATGGCATCCATGAGATCAAATGGCGGCGAGTTGAGCCGCCTCCTCCACATCGACGGTGACCAGGCGTGACACACCCGGTTCATACATGGTGACCCCCGAAAGCTGGTTGGCTATCTCCATGGTGATCTTGTTGTGGGTGATAAAGATGAATTGTATCTGGTCTGACATATCCCTCACCATATCGCAGAATCGCCCGACATTGGCATCATCCAACGGTGCATCCACCTCGTCGAGCATACAGAATGGGGCCGGATTGAGCTGAAAGATTGCGAACACCAAGGCCACGGCCGTGAGTGCCTTCTCCCCACCGGAGAGGAGATGGATGTTGGTATTGCGTTTGCCAGGGGGACGCGCCATGACCGTCACACCGGTATCCAGCAGATCCTCACCGGTCAATTCCAGATAGGCGTGGCCACCCCCGAACAGCCTGGGAAACAGCTCTTTAATCCCTGAGTTGACCTTATCGAAGGTCTCCTTGAAGCGGGTACGGGTCTCCCGGTCGATTTTTCGGATTGCGTTTTCCAAGGTCTCCAGGGAGCGGGAGATATCCTCGTGTTGCTCATCCAGGTAGTTCAGACGCTCCGACTGCTCTTGAAACTCATCGATCGCCGCCAGGTTGATGGGCCCCAGGCGCTGAATACGATTCGCCAGTCGTTCCGCCTGCTGCTGCCATGCATCCTCGCTGGCATCCTCGTCCATACTCTTGAACAACTCCTCCGCATCCAGTCCACCCTCATGCAGCTGTTCCTGCAGAGTCATGCAGCGAACATTCACCTCCTGGCTTTGCAGACGCGCCTGGTTGAGCTTGTCCCGTCGCTCCTGTACCTGCTGTTCGGCCAGATGGCGCTCCTGCTCCTTCTTGCGCAGATGGCCATCAACATCCTCAAGATTGCGACGCACCTCGTTCAACGCCTTGTCGATGTCTGTCCGTTCCGAGAGTTTCTGATTCAACATCCCCAGCTGCTGTTGCAGGGGCGCCTCACTGTTATCCAGCGTGGATTTCAACTCCTCCCGCCGATGGGACAGCTGAGTCAGCTGGCTGCTCGCCCGTTCCAGGTTTTGTGTCAGTGCGGTATGGGCGGTGCGCATCGACTCGACCCGCAATGCAACCTCGTGGGTGGAGGTACGCTGTTGATTGAGGCGCTCTCTCGCCTGTGTAACCTGATGACGTAACTCATCCCGCTGCTTCACCAGGGATTCACGCCGGCTGCCCAGATTCTCGATCGACTCCAACGCCTGATGCAGTCGCAACCGGGTCTCCTCCATCAACTCCTTGTCATTTCTGATCTGTTCGCCGATCTCCTGCTGTTCGTGTTGCAGCTGCTCACGGCGCTGCCGCAGGTGATCGGCCCGGGTGCGTTTACCGCTCAGGCTGGCGCGTATCTCCGAGAGCACTCGATTGAGTTGATTGAAGCTGGATTGGGCCTGCTCCCTGTTATGTTCGGATTGTTTGAGGCTCTCCCTGCCCTGTTCGAGGGTGGCCGCGAGTTCAGAGACATTGCGCTGCTGCTCCACAAGGGTCTGCTTCAGGCTGCGCAGCTCCTCTTCACGGGCCAGTACACCTGCGTTTTCGTCGGATTCACGGCTCACTCGCAACCAGTCGGGACCGAGCCAACAGCCATCCGGGGTAACCAGCGTCTCGCCTGGCTTCAGCCCCTGTCGCCGGGCGAGGGCATCGTGGATGTTGTCTGCCAACTTCACCCCGCCGAGCAGGGATCCCAGATTCCAGGGCGATCTGACCTGCTCAAGCAGGCTATCCGCTGCGACGGGATAATCATCGACCGCATGGGCGCGGGTATCCCAAAAGCTGAGCACACCCTTCTCCAGTTGAGGCAACTGCTCCTGGAGCTGACCGATATCGTCCACGCACACGGCCTGTAGATGAAATCCCAACACCAGCTCCACCGCCTGCTGCCAACGGGGCTCCACCTCGATCGCCTGGGCCAGGCGTTTGGCATCGCTCAGCTGGCTCTTCTCTAGCCACTCCACCCCTTGGTTGCCCTGTTGACCCAGGGCTGCCTGCTGGAGTGCCTCCAGGGAGGCCAGACGACCTTTGTTCGATTGAAAATCGGCACGCGCCTGATCCAGGCGGTTGGCGGTCTGACTGTTCTTCTCCCGCTGCTGATTGATCAGCTCCACGGCCTGGTCAAGCTGAACATGCAGGGTATCGGCCTCGCCCTTCTGCCGGTTCTCATCCCCTTCGAGGGCGGTGATTTCACTCAGCAGTTGGCTGTCATCCAGGCGTCCCAGCTCCTCATCCAGGCGTTGCAGGCGCCGTTCCAGGTTGCCCCCCTGCTGCTCGAGATGGTTGATCCGGGTACGCTCCACCTGGGCGGTCTGGGCCGGCTCCGCGGCCTTCTGATTGAACTGCTCCCACTCATGCTGCCAGGCCTGCATCGCCTGCTCGGCCTGCTGTAAGGCCTCTGCATGCTGCGCTTCCTCTGCCTGCGCCTCATCCAGCTTTGGCTGCTCCTGTTGCAGTGTGGTATTGAGCTCAGACAAGCGCGCCTCATCCTGGGACTTATGGGCTTCGGACTCTTGCAGGGCCTGTTCAACCTGATCCAGATCCTGTTGCTGCTGACGTTGGGAATCCCGGGCGAACTGTATCGCCTGCTCCAAGCCGCTGATCTCTGCCCCCAGGCTGTAGAATTTACCCTGCACCTCGTTGAACCGATCGTTGACTTCCGTATGTTTGTCCCGGTCCGATTCGATCACCGATTCCAACTTGCGCTGCTCCGCAATGGCCGCTTCCAGGTTGTTCTGCAATTCAGCGATATGTCTCTGGCGCTGTTCCAGATCCTGATGCAGACTGCGCCAGCGCAGGGCCAGCAACTCCGCCTTGACCTGGCGCTCCTCTTGTTTGAGCCCTTGATACTTTTCCGCGGTGGTGGCCTGGCGTTTGAGATGTTGTAGCTGTTTGGCCACCTCTTCACGGAGATCGGTAAGACGTTCCAGATTCTCCCGGGTATGGCGGATTCGGTTCTCCGTCTCGCGGCGCCGCTCCTTATATTTTGAGATGCCCGCCGCCTCTTCCAGGAAACTGCGCAGATCTTCCGGCCGCGCTTCGATGAGGCGCGAGATCATACCCTGTTCGATGATGGAGTAGCTGCGCGGTCCGAGGCCGGTACCGAGAAACAGATCGGTGATATCCCTGCGCCGGCAACGCACACTATTCAAAAAGTAGAGTGATTGTCCGTCTCGGGAGACCTGACGTTTCACCGAGATCTGATTGTATTGGGCATATTGACCGCCCGCCCTGCCATCCACATTGTCGAACAGCAGCTCAATGGTTGCGGCACCTACCGGCTTACGCACACTCGAGCCGTTGAAGATGACATCCGCCATCGACTCGCCGCGCAGCATCTTGGCCGAGCTTTCGCCCATGACCCAACGCACGGCATCGATGACATTGGATTTGCCACATCCATTTGGCCCAACGATTCCGACCAGATTGCTAGGGATCGGTACAGTGGTTGGATCGACGAATGATTTAAATCCGGCGAGCTTGATTTTCTCCAGACGCATGGGCGGCTAAGATACACCAAAGAGGGGGATTGTTACAGAGTACAGTTCAATTTTTTACACATTAACTATTTACTATAACTTATTGTTTTAAAAAGCTTATAGAAGGAATGCTTTTGACTGGGTTGCGGCTCGAGTATAATTCTTTGCCAATTTACCCTTGAGACAAGAAGACCATGCCCAGTCAACCAAGCAAAGATCTTGAAACCTTTGATAATCCCCAGCCGGACAGAGACTATACAATCCGTATCAACATCCCCGAGTTCACCTGCCTCTGTCCCAAGACCGGACAGCCCGACTTTGCCGAGATGACCCTGGAGTATGTCCCCGAAAAACGCTGTGTAGAGCTGAAGGCGCTGAAGATGTATATCTGGTCTTTCCGTGACCAGGGGGCCTTCCACGAAGCAGTCACCAATGAGATTCTGAGTGATCTTGTACGCGCCACCCAGCCCCGCTTCATGCGTCTGAGTGCGGAGTTCAATGTGCGTGGCGGAATCTACACCACGATTGTGGCCGAGCACCGGGCCGAGAACTGGGTCGCGCCTGTGGCTATAAAGCTCCCTTGATAACCTCGAGCAGCTGTTGCGCAGATAAAAGCCATTGCCTGAGTCTGCACCAAGCCGGTCAGTAATGGATCTCTATATCGGCATCGACCTGGGTACTTCCGGCTGTCGGGCCATCGCCATCGATACAACAGGCACCATCCAGGCATCCGCAAGCAGACCCCTGCCGGGACCGCAGACACAGCAACCGCAACAGAGCCGGCAAGACCCGGAAATCTGGTGGCGGACCCTGCTGGAGGTGCTGACAGAGATCGCCACCTCCCGTGGCAACGACCGGGTCAAAGGGATTGCCGTGGATGGCACCTCCTCCACCCTGCTGCTGTGCGATCCACAGGGTAAGCCCCTGACCCCCGCCCTGATGTACAACGACAGCAGCAGCCTGGAGCAGCTACCGTTGTTGCGAAGCGTCGCGCCGCAAGAGAGTCCTGTGTTGAGCGCCACATCCAGCCTGGCAAAGCTGCTCCATCTGTCGCAA
>NATW01000164.1 GCA_003094555.1 gamma proteobacterium symbiont of Ctena orbiculata | reverse complement strand
ATGATCAGGATGATGTAGCCCCACTCGATCAACGGCATGCCCCCCTGGTGGCGCAGCTTCAATGCCTCGAAAAAGCTCTCCCATTTGAAGAAGTGGTGGAAATAGGGTCTGTCGTCCGAAGCGGGCTGGAGATCGAATTTATAGTTCTCCAGGAGTTGGTTCTTGTCACCCGAAACAATCTGTTTGCTTGCCCGGTAGAAATAGGGTTCACGCAGTTGGTTGTAGCGGTTTGCCTGCGCTGCGTTGAGGCGATGGCTGTAGGCCAGGTCAAAAAGCCTTGCCTGGCAAAAGGTGTCCGCCAGATCGAGCTCGTGAGAGGTGAAGGTCCCGTTCTTCACCAGCAGGGTAGCGGTCTGCCAGTTCCGAATCAGCAGCAGACGTTTCTCCAGATTGTCTAGGCCCAGGGACGCCATCGCCTGATGGGCGGTGAGGAAGAGTTTCAGGCTGTCCCTGGGGGGCACCTTGATCCAGCGGGTGATGGCGAGATAGCCGTCCGGCGCGAGATGGGAAAGGTAGAGCGCTAGCGCCTCCCGGGTATAGAGATAACTTTCATTCAAGGCATACAGGCCCGATGACGATGCGCTGGCCGCGTCGACCAGGGCGATCTGGATCAGGTTGTACTGTTTATCACTTTGGCCGAGAAAGTCCCGCGCTTCGGCGATGTGCAGCCTGGTGGTGGGGTTGTCATAGATTTCACCGGCGAACGCTTTGTAGTCGTTTCTCAGCAGCTCAACCAGCTGGGGATTGAGTTCCAGGGCATCTATCGATTCTGTCCGGTGGTAGCGTGCCAGCAGCAGGTCGGAGCCGGTACCGCTGCCGATCACCAGCAGTTCGGCAGGCCTTTTCAGGTGGTAGGGGAGGGCCGAGGTTGTCTGGTCGAGGTAGCTTAAGGCATCGAGGTCGCCGCTGAAGCGGGTGATGGCGGACATGTTGTCCGCATCGGTGAAGAGTCCCAGCTGTTGCGGTGGTTCCCGTGGATTGATCAGGCTCAGCCCAGGGGCGTGGCGCAGCGGCATCTGGTCGCTGGCCACAAGGGTCAGGTAGCCGAGGGGGCTTGAGTATTGATCGACAACACCTGTGCCCTTGATCTGCAGTGTCTGCATCAATCCTTTATAGGGGGAGAAGTTGAGGGTGATCAATGGGGTGGTGTTGATCAGCAGAATCCCAATCAGCATCAGGGGAATGTAGAGCCGGGATTTATAAGAGAGATCGAGCTCCCATATGGCAATGGCCACTGCCGCCAAGCCGGCAAGGGTGATGGCAACCAGGATCTGTTGCGGCATCAGCAGAAACATGATCAGTACTATGCCCAGTGCCCCTATACCGGCGCCCAGCAGATCGACGGCATAGATGGTGGAGACCTGTTTCTCGCTGTAGACCATGAAGGTCATACAGATGGCACTGGCGGTGAAGACGAACGGCAGTGCCAGCAGCAGGCAGATGATCGCCAGATTGAGGGCCTGGCGAAAATCCCACAGCAGCTCTTCACTGTTGAAACTGAGCGACTGTGCAATCAGGTATGCCCCCAGGGCGCTAAGGGCGAAGAGCATCAGGGAGAGGGGGTAGAGCCATCGGTAGTGGCGGGCGATCCTGGGCTGAATGGTCGAGAGCAGACTGCCGCTGATCCCGTAACCCAGCAGCGCCAGGGCGATGATCATGTAGGCGAAGTGGTGCCATTGAATAATCGAGAAGAGCCGCATCAGCAATATTTCATAACCGAGTGCCGATGCCGAAAGAATCGAGATCGAGATGTAGGGTGGACGATTCAAAATTATTCAATGCTCTCCAGTAAGCGGTACAAACCTGACAGGTAGAATCTGACGCACCCTGACCTCCTTGTCATCACCTTTGTCGACCAGCAGCAGCTGCTGGGTCATGAAGCGGCTCCCCACAGGGATGATCATCTTCCCTCCCGGTTTCAGCTGCTCGATCAGGGGAGGGGGGATGTGGCTGGCGGCAGCGGTGACGATGATGATGTCGAAGGGGGCATGCTCCTTCCAGCCGTAATAGCCGTCGCCGATGGAGACCTCTATGTTGTCATAGCCGAGGCGCTTTAATCGCTCGGTTGCCTGTTTGCCCAGGGGTTCCACGATCTCCATGGTGTAGACCTTTTCCACCAGGCGCGAGAGCACCGCGGCCTGGTAACCGGAACCTGTGCCTATCTCAAGCGCTATGTCATCGGTCTTGGGATTCATCAGATCGGTCATGATCGCCACGATATAGGGTTGAGAGATAGTCTGGCCAAACCCTATCGGCTGGGGGCGGTTTTCATAGGCCCTGTCGCGGATATCCAGGGGTACGAACTGATGACGCGGCACCTCTGCCAGCGCCTTCATGACCCGAGAATCGAGCTGTCTTTTATCCAGATAGCTGCTGGTCTCACGGACATCCTGTTCGATTAGTCTCACCATCCTCTGGCGGGCGGCGCTGTAGTCGTCATAGCCCACTTTTGCGACTGCATCGATACAGAAGAGAATCAGGACGAATAGCAGCAGGTAGAGAAATCGACTGATGGTCATGTCTGTCTCCTCCTTTCCTACTTACAAATATAGTTCTTGGGGGGAAATAATGAGTCCGCAAATGAACGCTAATGAACGCAAATATAAGTATTTCCACTTAATTCAGTGCTTAGCGAATGATTGACTTTCACTATAGGGTAGGAGGGCAACACCGGGTCACCATATTGGCTAGTGAAAAAAATGTCTTATTTGCGTTTATTAGCGTTCATTTGCGGACTAACAATCATTCACACTGATATGTGGCTGACTCCTACACCTACCTGTCACCAGGTTACTGAGTCAATATCAGTGTTGGCGGAGTGACAATGGTTGGAGTTGTCGGAGTCAATGGTCTTCTGACTTTGACCATGGTAGTTGATGTTGCTGTTCCTGAGGAACTTTTTGCTGTCAGCGTGTAGGTCGTATTACGCCTGGGCGAGATTTTGAGGGACCCGGTTGTTCCAACACGGCCGATACCAGGATTGATTTCAACATCAGTGGCGTCTCTGGTTCGCCATCTAAGGGTTGTGGATTTTCCTAACTCAATAGTGCTTTTTTCGACAGAGAGGCTCGATTTTGGAATGCTGGCCACTGGTCTTGGGTTGACTTGAACGGAGAGCCTTTGCTTCACAGATCTATTGTCAGAGCCTCTGGCGGCCAGGGTGTAGGTTGTGTTTTCCGTGGGTGATATATCCTTGGATCCAGAGTTCGGAACCGTGCCGATATTTGGATGAATAGTCACTTTCCTGGCGTTCTTCGTAACCCACCTCAATTTGGTGCTAGCCCCCTGATCGATCCTGTTTGGATTGGCTTGGAACTCAACAATGCTTGGTGCCGGGCTCTGGCTTCCTGAGTACCATACGAAGAGACCAACGAGGGCACTGACCAGGGCAATTCCCAGCACGCCTATCAAGAGCGCCTTGTGGTTAGATTTCGGTTTTTTCTCTCCTGACTTTTTACGCGTCGATACTATTGGCCTTGTTCCCGTTCTGTCCCTTTCCAGGCCCTCGATCAGTCGATCGCAATCGGTTCGAAAGTCCGGGTCGGGCCTCACCAGCATACCGTTTCGCTTGGAAAAATCACGGATACTCTCTGGCAGATCCTTCGCTTTGGGCATTGATGCACGCCGAACCAACAGGGGGATAACCGGTATGTTTCGCTTCAGCGCCGATTCCAATTCAATGCGGACAAAGTCCTCCGGCAGATCCAGACGTCGGTTGCCGTTCGCGTCTGTGGCCGATAGCCAATCACGGCCGATTACCGCCAGTACCACCTCGCAATTGCCCACCTTCTCATCGATGTACTTGGAAAAATCGACACCCAGGGGGATATCGTCCACGTCCATGAACAGGGCCGAGTCTCCAAAGTGCTCGACAAGGCGGTCATGAATCCTGCCAGTAACGTCCGCACTGTCTTCGCGTCGGTAAGAGATGAAGATGTTAGCGATGAGAGTTCTCCTTGGTGTCCCATCCTGTGCTAATCCGTGATGACTGCTTTCTCATCTACAGTTTATATGAGAATGAGAGTTTTTTAGAGTAAATATTCCACAACCGATTTACCCGCTATCTGTAGGTAATTCGAGGGCTTTTTACCATGTGATGAGTGGTTTTGCATTCCTTGTGAGCATAGGATCAGTGGTGCCTCATACCGCGGGTGGCTTGATACCGAACAGGATTGCATACAGGGTCGGTACAAACAGCAGTGTCAGCAGGGTGGCGAATCCCAGACCCGCCATGATGGTCAGCGACATATTGACGAAGAACACATCCTGCAATAAAGGAATCAGTCCGAGTATGGTAGTGGCGGCGGCAAGCACCACCGGGCGCAGGCGACTCACGGTGGAATCAAGAATTGCGGTGTAGGCCTGTTTTCCCAGCGAGCTCTGTTGATCGATCTCGTCGATCAGGACGATGGCGTTCTTGATCAGCAGGCCGATCAGTGACAGGGCACCCAGCAGGGACATGAAATCGAATGCACCATTGAACGTCAGCAGACCGGCTGTTATGCCCACGGCCGCCAGGGGCACCGTCAGCCAGATCAACAGGGGTTGACGTACCTTGCCGAACAGCAGGATCGTGACCAGGATCATGAGCAGAAAGCCTACCGGTAGTGAACTCATCAATCCCCCTTGGGCATTGGCAGAATCCTCATATTCACCCCCCCATGAGAAGCTGTATCCCGGTGGCAGCGGTATCGCCTCGATTTCCGGCTTCAATTGGTTGAACAGGGGGGTGGCCAACTCCTCCACAGAGTTGCAGGAGGCAATGATGGTCTGAATACGGTCACGGGAACGTATGAGGGTGTTCTCGAACAGGGTTGCATAACCGCTGACCACCTGAGCGGCAGGGACCGACTGGTTCAGGGCCGGACTCCAGATGCTGATGTCCTGCAGATTACCGGGATCCTTGCGCTCCACTTCGGGGGCGCGCATCAATATCGGCAGGATACGTATGCCGTCACGATAACGGCCCACCGGGGTGCCGTCATAGGCATACTGCAGTGCGGTTGCCAGGTGTTCCCGGGTGATGCCCAATTGCCTGCCCACCTGTTCGTTGAAGATGGGTCGAATCAACTTTACCGGTTGTCGCCAATCGTCCCGCACGTCCTTCGATCTGGGATCGGCATGCATGAGAGCCTGGGCCTGCTGCGACAGCTTCCGCAGGACTGTGGGATCGGGTCCATGGAAACGTGCCTCGATCTTACTGTCCCTGCCGGGGCCGATACGCATCGCTTTGATAATCGGGTCGGTCCAGGGGAGTTGCGCCTGCATGTAGTCCTCGACCTTGTGCCAGATCTCCGGGATGCGTTCCAGGGTATCGGTCTTGACGATAATCTGGGCATAAGCGGGCGATATCTCCCTTGGATCGTAAACCAGGGTGAATCGCTGATGGGGTCCGCCAATGGCGGTGCTCGTCTGAACCACCCCTTCCTGTTCCCGGATAAAGGCCTCCACATTGAGGGTGTCTTCCCGGGTCTTCCTGATATCTGTTCCCTCGATCTCCCAGATATCGACAAAAAAGAGGGGCGTGTTGGATGCCGGAAAAAAGGCCTGTTTGACACTGCCGAAACCGATCACGGCCAGGATGAATAATGAGATCACTATAGCGACAGTAATCCAGCGCAGCCGGATGGCCCGATCCACAATGCTGCGGAAAAGGGTGAAGATTGCACCTCCGTAAGGGTCCTTGGGATTGCCACCATCGGATTGCCCCGGCTTTATCAGTAGGGCGCAAAGCAGGGGGGTGGTGGTGATGGCGGTAATCCAGGATAGCAGCAGGGAGTAGAGAATCACCCAAAAGAGTGAATTGGTGAACTCGCCGGTACTGTCCGGTGAAAGGCCGATGGCGGAGAAGGCCAGGATGCCGATCACAGTGCCGCCCAGTAGCGCCCAGATGGTCTTGCCAACCGTCTCACGCGCCGCATCCACCGCCTGCATACCGGCCTGGAGACGCACCAGCATACCCTCGGCCACTACAATCGCGTTGTCCACCAGCATACCGAGGGCAATCACCAACGCACCCAATGAGATACGTTGCAGCTCAATGCCTTCCAGATGCATGATGAAGAGGGTGCCCGCCACGGTGATCAACAGCACCGCGCCGATGATAAAGCCCACCCGCAGACCCATGAACAGCAGCAGCACAATAATAACGATAACCACCGCCTGGCCTACACTGACGATGAAGCCACTGACCGATTTATCCACCTCGGCGGGCTGGTTGTAGATCTCGATCAAATCCATGCCGAGGGGAATCGTGGGGATCAGTTCCATCACCCGTTGCCGCAGACTCTCCCCCACCGCGACCACATTCTCACCGGCCTGCATGGAGATACCCAGGGTCAACGCCGGTTTGCCGTTGACATAGTACATCTGGCTGGGGACCTCCTCATAGGCGCGGGTTATCTCGGCGATATCCTTGAGGTAGACCAGTTTCTTTTCATCGGAACCGATCAGCACATCGCCGATCGCCTTGACCGAATTGAACTCCCCGGTGGGTTCGATGCGCAGATACTCATTGCCGACACTGGCGTTACCCGCGGTGACCACCACATTCTGTGATTCCAGGATCTGTGAGATCTGGCTCGGTGATATCCCCAGCTCACCCAGTTGTGCACGGGAGATGTCCACATAGACCACCTCTTTCTGCGCCCCGCCGATGGCGATCTTGCGGATGCCGGGTACCAGTACCAGTTGGCGCTTGAGGGCATCGGCGAAATCCCACAGATCACGCCAGCTGTAACCCTCACCCGTAAGTGCCAGATAGACACCGAAGACATCGCCGAAATCATCGATTACGATCGGGCTCCGGGCCCCGGGGGGCAGCTTGCCTTGCATGTCGGCGATCTTGCGCCGCAACTCATCGAAGATGTTGGGGAAGTCGTCGGCACGGTACTTGTCTTTAAATTCGATCTGAATATCCGATACACCAGGTCTGGAGATCGACATCTTGATCCGTTTCACCTGCTGCATGCGTTGGATGGCATCCTCCACATGGTAGGTGACTTCATCCTGAACCTGCTTGGCGGACGCCCCGGGATAGTAGGTGATGATTTTGGCCATCTTGATGGTGAAGGCGGGGTCTTCCAGTTTGCCGATACGATCGAATGCCCAGATGCCGCCACCAAGCATGATGATCACCAACAACCAGGAGATTACTGGTGTCCGTACCGAATATTCACCGATGTTCATCCCACGCCCCTCATCGCTGCTGTGTTCTGCTCAGTTATCACTGATTATTCAGCTCCTGTGTGCGGGGTTCCGCCTGTTCCCGATCAGGCAGCAATCTGACTTGCATATCCTCAAGCAGAAAGGGGGTGCCGGCAGTGACGATCCGCTCACCCGGATCGAGGCCTTCCAGGATCTCAACCCGGCTTCCCAGGAGCCGGCCGATTTTCACCTTGCGGGATTTGACGGTCATGCTCTGTTCATCGATGACCCAGGCCCTGGACTCGAGATTGCTGTCGCCCACGACCGCCGTTGCCGGGACCAGGTGACGCTGACCATTGTTGAGAAAGCCGCTTAGGTCGACAATCGCGGTAGCAGTCATGCCCGGCAAAATGGTGACGTCGTCCACCTGCTGCATGGTATAGGACACCTGGAAGGTCTGGGTCTTGGCATCGGCCTTGGTGCTGACTTCGCGAAAGGTGAGGGGATAACTCTTACCCGGGAGATCGGAGAAGCGTACCTTGACAGGTATCTGCCTACGACTTGATTCCGGAGACTCCCTGTCCGGTTGGAGTTCGCGAAGCTGGCTCTCCGGCACATCGAATTTAACCTCCAGTGTAGTGATATCCTGCAGATCCAGGATCACCTGCTTGGCTTGTACCTCTTCGAAGCTTTCAATGTGGCGCTTGGCGATGACACCCTTGAACGGGGCGGTCAGCTTGGTGTAATTGAGCTCTTGCTGGGCGGATTCCAAGGCGGATCTAGCACCCTTGAATTCAGCTTCAAGGCGATCGTAATCCATCTTTGAGATGTGCCCCTTTTTCACCAGCTCCTGGGCCCGGGCATAGTCCTTTTTTGTCTTGTCGAAATTCGCCTTGCGATTGTTATAGGCGATCTTGTAGTCGGTGATATCCAAGGTGGCGATCAGTTGACCCTTCTCCACATGATCGCCCTCTTTCACGGACAGCTGTTCAACCTTGCCAGCAACCCTGAATGCAAGGTCCGCCTTTCTGCCGGCATCGATGCGTGCTGGGAATGAACGAATAGCGGTGGCCCCGGCCTGTTCGACCACAAAGCTCTTTACAGGGCGCACCGCACTTTTGGTGTCGGGTGGGGATGGCTTGTCACAGCCCATAAACAGGCCGGCAATCAGGATCATGCCCACACAACGAAATCCACAACCATGCATGTTGTAATCCCCCATGGATCTGCTGAACGTTTTTTTTGTGGTAGGTTGAGAAGTATAACTGCTAACCCTTGGTTAATTACACCATAATGCAAGGGGAGGAATGCCATGCACCATTTGCCTGCATCCATTGTTCTTGATTTCCTTTCAAGGTAGGCGATTTGGAAAATAGTGGTTATTGTATGCTATGGATCCGCTGCCTGAGATCGGTATGCCCGAGTGAGTAGAGCATATCAAACAGCTCGCTGTAGTGAGACAGGTTGATCTTGACCGCTTTGTCTGAGTAGTTGACACGGTTGAACTCACGGGAAATCCTGCCGGCATGCAGCGGGACCTCCAGGGCCGCCAATCTATCGAGTAGTTTCTCAATGGTCAGCCCCGCGGGTCGCTGATAACCGGCATTGCGCAGCAGATCATCAATCGCCTGCAGATGGATGGCTATCGACTCGTCAGGTGTGGCGGCCTGCGCGGAGTCGAGCCTGCGCTTTATTTGTGCTGCACGCCATCTGGGTTGGACATGTGGCCAGGCTATCCAAAAACATAACAGGATGACACCGAGACCAAACAAGAGTGGCCAAGTATTGATGAAAAGGAGTTTCAGGTAAGCGCCTGCCCAGGTGACTAACAGATAGGAGGCCTGCCAGGCAGCACTCATCAGCATCTCGAAGGAGATGTCAGTCTCTCCCATGGCCTGCTGAAGCCGCAGCTGCCTTTCCACGTAGTCGTTGATCTGTTCCGCGGACAAGGTTTCATTATCCACGGCCGGGCCGTCGTAGTAGGCGGTGGGTTCCAGTTCCAGCCAGCCGATTCCGTCCACATAGGCTTCGACCCAGGCATGTCCGTCCAGGGCATACACATCGTAATAACCGGTCATGGGATTTTGATTGGTTGCGGAGAAACCCGTGACTAGACGGGAGGGGATTCCCTGGGTGCGCAACATAATGGCAAGCGCGCTGGCGAAGTATTCACAATGTCCCTTTTTTGTCTCGAACAGAAATTGGCCTAGCGGTGTCTGGTTTTGTGACTTGAAAATGGAGTCGAAGTCATAGTCATAGTGTTTTCGCAGGTGTTGCTCCAACGCGATGGCCTTCGCAAACTGGCTGTCATGGGATTGAGCAACCTGGGCAGCCAATTGATCAATGCGCGGATCCATATCCTCCGGTAGTTGCCTGAAGTTGGGTAAATCCACGTATTCGGTTTCGGCAAAGGTTCGTCCCTTGTGCAGGGTACGTAGTGATTCAACGGCATATGCGGTGCCGCTTCGCAACGCACCTGGTGAGTGAAGTTGACCGAATGCATCGACAGCAATGACGGTTGCAGGAAAATTAACTTTTATCGGTACCGCCGCCGCAGGGATATAGTCCCCAAGGTCATGTTCGACAAAAACCTCGTAGTGTTCTGTCAGACGGTCTGACGAAGGTAGGGTTTCGGGCTGGAGTTCAATCTCCCCGCGGGAGAGTTGCAGTTTGCTTAGCTGTTGAGCAGAGCTATGCCAACGCAGACCGTCGAAATGGTCAAAGATACGTGCGCGTAGATAGAGCGGGCGGTCGGCGCGAACATGCGCCACGATCGCATTGCTGAAACGGTCGCCCTGATCGTCGGGATTATCGATATTCATCTCATAGTCGAAACCCCGATAACGGAAGGCTGCGTCTGAGGGTCGATGGGGGGATGTTCGGTCAGACCTGCCCCGTGAGTCATCGCTATCGAATTTTTCCGCCAGCTCCCGGAGTAGAGAGTCGGCCGGATTGTTTTCATCCTCTCCTGCCTGGTTTTGTTCCGCTTCCTGTTCCCACCCCTGATTTTCATAAAAATGGTCGGAGCCGGGAATAGCCCCCAGGTTGCCCGCAGGAAAGCGGGGAACAGTCAGATAGATGGCCAGTGCCAAACCAATCAGTAAGGCAGCGGTGCGTAGCTGGTCGAGTGGATTCCATCGGGAACGGTTGTGGCTCAACGGCTCGATATAGGCATAACCCAGGGTGATGCTGATGGTCACGGCATAGGCGAGAAAAAAAATCAGATAGATACCCGATTTTGATTCCACAGCGCCGGCGATCAATGCGGTAAATCCCACCGCCAGGCCTATATAGAGTCTGCGATAGTCATGGGTTTGAAACAGCAGCGCCAGATGGGCGAAGCCGATGAAGACCAAGAGTGCTATCAGAGGGCCTTCGAGGACAATTAATGGGACAAAGACGACTATTCCTGTCGCTGCGATCTGTTCCGAGGTCTTCAGGTAGGGACTGTTCTCCTCGTCAGTGCGTCCCACAAGCACCAGGATGAAATGGGTTACCGCCAGCATCAGGATCGAACCGAGAAGTGCTGCCATTACCCCCAGGTAGGCAAATAGCACCGCACCTGCGGCAACCGCCGAGACCAGGCTGTACCAGTAGACCACCTTGAGCGATTCGAGCTTCACTGAAACAGCTCCTGCAGTGGTGACAGGGCATTCACGGGATAGATCAACCGGTTGCCTTCACGGTGGTAGTCTTTGCTTGGCTTGTTGCGCAGGGGGAAGAGAAAACTCTCTGCATCCATCTCCATATCCACATGCGTCAGATAGGGTGGCAGGGTTGGCAGCAGCGGGTCATCCTGGAGACGAAAGCCGGTAATCAGATTGGCCTGGGGAAATCTGATTACCGCCTGCTCGATCAATTCGCTGCAACTTTGGTTGCCGTTGCTCTCGAGGGTTGCCAGAAAGGCGTACAGATCGTATAGGTCTGAGGTATAGGCCGGGATGACATAGTCATGCCAGTCACCGTTTTCGACTACCAGAATACTCTGCATTCCCTCACGGCTGGCAAAGTGAATCATCGAGGCGGCGATGGTGATGGCATATTCAAAAGTGGATCTCGAGCCCTCACCCTGGTTAAAGGCGGGCCTGCTGTCCAGGGTTACCAACAATACCGGCCGGTCACTGCGCTCATACTCCTTCACCACCAGCTGTTGCTGCCGGGCAGAGGCCCGCCAGTGAATGTGGCGAAGGCTGTCCCCCTGGGTATATTCACGCACCGCCGCAAACTCATCCTGGCCCCCTTGCTGAGGTATGTGCAGATCGCCATCGCTGTTGGCATCCGCGATGACGGGGAGAGGGATACGCGTCAGGTTGCATACCCGGGGAAGCACCAGCACCTCGAGGGTATCGGTTGTCAGTTGGCGGCTATGCCTCACCACGCCGAATGGATAGGAGGAGGAGAGTGTCAACTCATCTATCAGGAACCGGCCGCGACGGTCGCAGTAAACGGTGGCGCGTTCACGAAGGGTTTTGTCGCACTGTGAGATGAATAGCTTCTGTTGACCTTCGGTGAATGGAAGCTGATCTGTCAACTGAAGATGATATCTTCGACCCTTGGACGATATCAGGTAGACCAATTCACCCTCGCTGCCGGCTGTCAGATCACCAACCAGAGAGCGTTCCACTTTGACTCCGCGCATTTGCAGCCTGGGCATCAAGTGAGAGATCAGCAATAGGGACAGGCAGAGTGAAGACAGGCCGTAGAGCAGTGCCAGCCCCCGGTTCCAGGCGACAAAAAAGCAGGCCAGGGAGAGCAGCCAGATGACCAGGTGCAGGTTGAACCAGCGTTGCAGCCAGGTGATGACTTCAGGGGGCAGTCTGTTGGATAGCAGGGCCTCTTCCTTCATCCCTATCACTCCGCCAGTTCGAGAACAGTCTCCGTTTTCTGCTTGTCACTCCGGCTATCCGGCATGGCGGGGACAGGCGTGGTGTCGACGATCTCCTGCAAGAGGTTTCTGTCATTGTCGTTATTGCTTCTCAGCAACATTCGATGGGCCAGTACTGGAACCACCAGCTCCTGAACCCGTAACGGTGTAACAAAACTCTCATCATTCAGCAGTGCACTCGCCTGGGCGGCCTTCATCAGCGATATCGAACCACGGGGACTCACACCCAAGCGGATCTTTTTATGCTTGCGGGTGGCCTGAATCAGGGCCGCGATATAATCGATGACATTCTGCTCGATCTGGATCTTGGTTACCGCACGCTGCAGCTTGAGCAGTGTGGCGTCGTCGACCCTTGCCGCGATTTGATCGAGGGGATCATCGCTGCGGTTCATCTGCATGATGCGGGTTTCGTCCTCCAGTTTGGGGTAGCCCAGGGAGACACGCATGAAAAACCGATCCAGTTGTGCTTCGGGTAGTGGGAAGGTGCCACTGAATTCAATCGGATTCTGGGTCGCGATGACCATAAAGGTGGCGGGTAGCTTGCGGGTTTTTCTATCCACCGTCACCGTTCGCTCCGCCATGGCCTCGAGCAGTGCGGATTGGGTGCGTGGAGAGGTGCGGTTGATTTCGTCTGCCAACAGGATATTGGTGAACACGGGGCCCGGTAAAAAGCGAAAGCCCTGTGTCTTCTGGTCGAAAATGGAGATGCCTGTGATATCAGCCGGTAACAGATCAGGTGTGCATTGAATCCGCTTGAAATTCAGGTCCAGGCTTTTCGCCAGGGCCTTTGCCAGGGTGGTTTTGCCCAAACCAGGTAGATCCTCCAGCAGCAGGTGACCACGACAGAGCAGGCTGATCATGACCAGGCGCAGGGTTTCCGGTTTGCCGATAATGGCCTTTTGCCACTCGGCTAACAGTGTTTGGAGTAATTTACCTGGTGTTTTGCGATTGGCGTCTGACATCGAACCTTCCTGTAATCATGCTGAGGAGACACAATCGGATTGGTCATTAACATAATTACTCTACAGAATTAGGCATTTATTAACCTCTTGTAGCGTGCATTATGACGACTTCTTGAGCCATTGATAAGATAAAAAGCGTCTGCTTCTGATTCGGAATATCTTTGGCCTAACCCCTAAAGGGCGGTCTTCGGCCGTGCAAATCAGCACTCCTGCCTATTTGTCACTTTAGGTTATCGACACTCGCGGCTTGAAACCAGCCATAGCGGTTAGTTTCGCCCTCCTCGGCATGAGCCTCGTAAAGGTTGATGAGTTGCGTTGGTGCCTCTGGTTTCTACACCTTGATACTGGGGAAGGCCTAATCCGATTACATAGTCGGGGTCGGGTTGGCACTGATCTCACCTAACTTGTCGATCACCGCGGCACGACCCATCAACTCATAAACTCTGATCATCTTTTTGGTTATAGTGTCAAATGCTTCCAAGGCTTGTTTGTCAGCAATGTCCTGGGCCGCTTTTGCATCGAGATCCAGGAATTGTTGAAAAAGCCGCGCCGGTAAGGTATTTTGTGCACGCTTCATGCCTCCCTCCTCGAGGTAGACCAGGGTCGCGGTGCGATCTGCCTTTGACAACTGCTCCCAGTCTCGCGCAATACCGGTATAGAGTTCTACGGCGATAACAAACAGGATAGGGAGTCTGCGCCCGGTATTGCCGGCATATTGTGTTGCCAGGAAGGATTTGGCCTCTGCGAACTGCCTTGCGTCGAGTATAACTGGCGGGCTGAGATTGCCACTCTTTGACATGTAAAGCAGGGCGACCAAGGCTTCCAGATCGCGCTTGGTCATGAGTCTCTGTTCCTTGAAGTCGACGAATGCAACAGGGTCGGGTTCAGCCAGAAGTTTAAGGATGATTCCGCCTTGATTGCGTGGATTGAAAAATGCGTTTTTCAAGTAGATATGGCGCAGCAACAACTCTTTTGGTGTATCCGGAGTTTGAGCCAGATGGCTACGACTCGCTATGTGTGACTGTAAGGCCTTCTCACAATCAGCGTTGCAGTGATCCGGATTACCAAAATGTCCCTGATAGTCCAATAACGCAGCTTCCAGTTCCCGCTCAGTAAGGGGGCGTCCGAGATAGTCCTTGAAAAAACCGGCGATCTCCGTGCGTACATTCAGGGTCTGCGCAACGACAGGTTGCACCAAGAACCCTATAGCGAAGAGTAAAATCAGTAAACGAGTCCATGCGGTCAGATTAAGAAATCTATTTCGTAGCATGATGGCAATACTCCGTCCGTGATGTATTCAAACTAATGGAACATGCGATGGTGAAATCCATAGGAAATGAGGAAAACCATCCTTCATGAGCAGTTTTTCCGGTTTTTTTGCAAGGATATTGGCATGAAACCTCCCTGTAATAGTGTTGAGGGTTTTCAATCAGAGTCCCCAATAGCATCATTATATTACAGAATCGGGCATCTATTGACTTCTTGCAGTGCATATTTTGCTTGCATCCTGAGCCAAAATCACGATTAAAAAAGGCGATGGGTCTATAACTATCCACCAAAATACAGCTACAATTGCAGCTTTTGAGAAAACCGAACGACCAAATTATCAGGAAAAATCCATGGCATATGACAAGCTTGAGATCCCTTCCACAGGGGAAAAGATTAGCGTTGACGCGAATGGGGCGTTGCATGTTCCGAACAACCCCATCATCCCCTATATAGAAGGTGACGGCATAGGCGTGGATATCACTCCGGTGATGCTGAAGGTGATCGATGCCGCGGTGGAGAAGGCCTACGGCGGTGAAAAAAAGATTGCCTGGATGGAGATCTATGCCGGGGAAAAGGCGACCCATGTCTACGACAGCGATACCTGGCTGCCCCAGGAGACCCTGGATGCGGTGAAGGAGTTCGTTGTCTCCATCAAGGGTCCGTTGACGACACCCGTGGGTGGCGGTATCCGCTCCCTGAATGTGGCGATACGCCAACAGCTCGACCTCTTCGTCTGTCTCAGGCCGGTACGCTATTTCGATGGGACTCCCAGTCCGCTGAAGGAACCGGAGAAGACCAATATGGTGATCTTCAGGGAGAATTCCGAAGATATCTACGCCGGGATCGAATGGGAAGCTGGCAGCGAAGAGGCAAAGAAGGTGGTCGATTTTCTGCAGGATTCCATGGGTGTCAGTAAAATCCGTTTTCCCGCCACATCCGGTATCGGGATAAAGCCTGTCTCCAGCGAAGGCACCAAACGTCTGGTGCGCAAGGCGATTCAGTATGCCATCGACAATGACCGCAGTTCGGTGACCTTGGTACACAAGGGCAATATCATGAAGTTCACCGAAGGCGCCTTCAAAAACTGGGGCTATGAGCTGGCACAGGAGGAGTTCGGCGCGGTTGAACTGGATGGTGGACCCTGGTGCAGCTTTAAAAATCCCAAGAGCGGCAAAGAGATCATCATAAAAGACGTAATCGCCGATGCCTTCCTGCAGCAGATCCTGTTGCGACCCGCCGAATACAGTGTGATTGCGACCCTCAACCTGAATGGTGACTATGTCTCCGACGCCCTGGCCGCCCAGGTAGGCGGTATCGGGATCGCCCCGGGGGCCAATCTTTCAGATGATGTGGCCATGTTCGAAGCCACCCATGGCACCGCGCCGAAATATGCCGGTCAGGACAAGGTCAATCCCGGTTCACTGATCCTTTCGGCGGAAATGATGCTGCGTCACATGGGATGGTTCGAGGCGGCGGATCTGATCATCAAGAGCCTGGGCGATACGATTTCAGCAAAGACGGTTACCTACGATTTCGCCCGACTGATGGATAATCCTCAGGAGCTGAGTTGTTCCGCCTTCGGCGATGCCATGATCGAGATGATGTAGCACTTGAGGCTTATTCTCCCCTGACATGGCTGAAAAAAGCGCCGATCACCTGGCTCAACTTCGGCGTGCGCTCGGGATTGCGCAGACTTACCTGCATCGCCGAACGGGTAGCAGGCAGATAGAGCAGGTCGCTCAAAATGCCGTTGAAGAACGCCTGGCCCGCCTCGTTGTCCGCCAGCCGTTCCAGATAGCGATGGCGCAGCGAGTCATCCTCCAGGGACTCCCAGGCTCTACCCGCTATCGCTGCCAGCAGGTCACTGCGTTGGGAGATGGGGTGGTCCAGGAGCTGAGAGATGAAATTGTTGCGAATCGATTCCTGCTGGCTCTGGGAGAGTCCACGAACCACCGCCGAGAGAACCTGCGCATCGGGCGTCTCCTGGTGCAGGCTTGAGAGACCCCTTTGAGCCAGCGCATCAGCGATCGAATGGGATATCACCTCATTTTCCAGACAGTGGCAGAGTACCTCCAAGGGGGAGGGTGGCAGGGAAGGAATCGACTTGCGAACACGCTGGGTATTGCCATGTTGATCCAGGCGGGCAGCCACATCGGCGATGCCCTGATAGCCGATGAATGACCACTGATCCCAACCCAGATCACCGTCAAAATAGGCCTTGGCATGGTCGTAGTAACGTGAAGCCGGTTGCCTCAGGGTGTGGGTCAGACGTGCATGAAATGTGGCCAGACGCTCCTGCTTGGGCTGAAAGGCGTAGGGATTGTTCTGCAGCGCGCCCCGCATCCCATCCGTATCCGGTTCACTACCCAGGCTCTCAACCAGGTGATGCATGAACTCATCCCTGGCGGAGAGCAGCAGCTTACCCTGTTCATCCAGGGGAAAACGGATAAACCAGATCATGGGATCGATCTGTGGCTGCTTTGGATCGGCAAGGGTCAGGGCGAACCAGGCCTGCTGTTGCAGGGGCAGCGGGTAGGGGATCTCTGTCAGTTCGAATGCGACGAAGTGTTCTCGCGGGATGCTGCTTACCCGCCGGCCCATATCTGAGAAGTGGAGAGAGAGTCCGCCAGATTCGATGAATTCGGTCAAAGTCGCAATTGTGGTCATGAAGTGGATCTTTATTAAAGTCGATAGAAAACCATTATTAGTCCGCAAATGAACGCAAATGAACGCAAATGTCTACAGCTTTTGTAAAAAATTACATGATTTGTGTGAACAGGCGACACGCTTGATTGCACCACTCGAATGGATCAGGGAACGATAATGGCTAGGCTTTGGCTTCTTTGGCTAAGCCTATGAAATACCTTAAATAGTCTTAATTTGCGTTTATTAGCGTTCATTTGCGGACTTATAAAATTAATCCTGATACCTGGGTCAATCAATGCTATATCCAATCGACCAGGTGGTGCTCCCAGTCGCCCGCCGACGATTCCCTTATGACCTTGCCGCGTATGGAGTGGCCCGCTTTTTCCACGCTTTCGGGGTCTCCGGATACCAGGGGATGCCAGTCGGGCAGGGGTTTCCCCTCCGCCAACAAGCGATAGGCGCATGTCTCTGGCAGCCAATAGGGATCGGCCAGGTCATTTGGTGTGAGGGTAACGCAATTGGGTACCCGTTTTGATCGCTCTTTATAGTGAGTGCAACGGCAGCGTTCCAGGTCGAGCAGGTCACAAACGATATTGGTGAAGAAGATCTCCCGGGTCTCCTCATCCTCGATTTTCTGCAGACAACATTTAGCACAACCATCGCAGAGAGACTCCCACATTTCCCGGGACATGGCATCCAGGGGCGTGGTATTCCAGAATGGTGATTCGGCAGGTCTCATTAATGGCATAATATCACCATCAGAGCGTCGGTAGATTGGAGAATTAAATGCTTAATTCTAGAATGTAGGGAGACTTGGTCCATAGCTGTGATCAAGCCTGCCCGGAGCATGGATGAATTCGACTGTCAACGCTTTTTATGCACAATCGGGTTTTCAGGAGGCAGAGATTGGCAGGTTATAGGGAACTTCTCTGGTAATAGATTCAATTGATGCACTAACATATTGAATTAAAATGCAATTTATAATTTGTATAGAAATTACACAATTTAAAAAGAGATTAAGAGGATCAAGGGCTGCAGCAGAGTTCCTGCAGCTTACTAACAAAGTTATCCACAGGATCTGTGGACATAATTTGGCGTAGGAGATTGCCAAATTCAGGGGCTCTTCACCCCTGGGCCTACCCAGTAATGGGTATCAAGACAAGCGTAACCTCGGAGCAGAGATCATGACAGCGACCGAACAATCCTATCAGGCTGTATTCAACTTCCCATTCGCCCCGGTCGGCATCGCCATATCCAATGGCAAACTGAGGACCGTGGACTATTTGACTCCACCCCAGCGGGACTATACCCAACAGGTTCCAGGATTGCGTTGCGTGATTGACGCCATCAAAGCCTATCTGCAGGACCCAAAAAGAGAATTTGATCTGCAACTCATACTCGAAGGAACACCATTTCAAAGGCGCGTCTGGGAGGCACTGCGAAAGATACCTTCCGGCTCAACCTTGACCTATGGAGAATTGGCCCAGCAGATCGGCAGTGGAGCCAGAGCGGTGGGAAATGCCTGCCGGGCCAATCCCTGTCCGCTGATCGTGCCCTGTCATCGAGTCGTTGGCGTCCATGGTCTTGGGGGATTCGCGGGTGAACGGGGTGGTGAGAAGCTGGAGATCAAACGCTGGCTGTTGCAGCACGAGGGTGTCTTGTGAAGGGAGCTGGTGAGGACAGTTCCCTTATTGAATCCTTTTCCGATGCCTTGTGGATGGAGCGGGGCTTGAGCCGTAATACACTCTCCGCTTATCAGTCCGATTTAGCCAAGGTGGCTGACTGGCTGCGCAACAACAGGGGTTATGGGTTGCTGCAGGCACAGCGGGCCGACCTGCAATCCTATTTGGCAGATCTGGTGAGACAGGGTATGAAGCCGCGCTCGACCGCACGCCTGCTCTCCTGTGTCAGGCAGTTCTATCAATATGGCTTGCGCGAAGGCTGGTTGAGTGCCGATCCCAGTGTGCGCATCGATTCTCCCAAGCTCGGCAGACCCTTGCCAAAATCACTTTCCGAGACTGAGGTTGAGGCGCTGCTGGATGCACCGGATCTTGATGATGCGGAGGGTATGCGTGACCGGACCATGCTGGAGGTGCTCTACGCCTCGGGTCTGAGGGTCTCCGAACTGGTCGATCTGCGGCCGGAGCAGGTGAATCTGACCCAGGGGGTGATGCGTATTGTTGGGAAAGGTGGCAAGGAACGCCTGGTCCCGATGGGTGACGAGGCACAGGGGTGGCTGGAACGCTTCTATGGGGGTGCTCGGAGCGAGCTTCTGGGCGACAGGGTATGCAGCCATCTATTTCCGACCCGGCGCGGTCAGGGTATGACCAGGCAGGCCTTCTGGTATCGCATCAAGAAGCATGCCGCAAGCGCGGGAATCAGCCATACCATCTCGCCCCATACCTTGCGGCATGCCTTTGCCACCCATCTGTTGAACCATGGTGCGGATCTGCGCGTTGTACAACTGCTGTTGGGGCACAGTGATCTATCCACCACTCAGATCTATACCCATGTGGCACGGGAGCGTTTGAAACAATTGCACGCAACCCATCATCCCCGGGGATGAGCAGTGGAGGTTATCTCGGGTCTGTTATCAGACCCGGATACATGAGAGTAGGGCCAGCTTATGGTAGAGTCCCCTCCCAGTTTCACTTGACCAGGAGCCAATATGCCATCCTTCGATATCGTCTCTGAAGTGGATCTTCAGGAGGTCAGAAATGCAGTCGATCAGGCCAACCGGGAGGTAGGTACTCGATTTGACTTCAAAGGTGTGGATGCCGCATTCGAACAGAATGAGAACGAGATCGTATTACGTGCGGAGCAGGAGTTCCAACTCAATCAAATGATGGATATTCTGCGCCAAAAGCTGGTCAAACGTAAGGTTGATGTCGCTGCTATGGATATCAAGGATACTGAGACCAGTCTAAATGCCGCTCGTCAGCGAGTGATCATTAAACAAGGTATCGACAGCGACGTGGCGAAAAAGATGGTCAAGCAGATCAAGGGCAGCAAGCTCAAGGTACAAGCCCAGATTCAAGGTGAGCAGATTCGTGTGACAGGGAAGAAACGAGACGATTTACAGCAGACTATCGCACTTATTCGGGATACCGATTACGGTCTTCCCCTTCAATATCAAAATTTTCGGGACTAAACATCGATGAAACAATCACACCGAGCTATCCTGCACAAGGGCGCCAAACTGCTGCCACTTATCACCCTGTTTTTGATCGCACCTGTGACGGCAGAGCCCAGCAAGCAAAATGCAGAGATCATGAAGGTGCGTGAAGGGGTCAATAAAATCCTAAAGAAGGGTTCCATTACCAGCGTCACGCCCGCCAAGATCGATGGTTTGTATGAGGTTATGGTAGGCCCTCAACTCTATTATGTTTCCGCGGACGGCAGGTACCTGTTGAGCGGCAATATGTACGATATCGAAACCCGGGAGGATTTGACCACACCCAAGGTATCTATTGCCAAAGCAGCGGCGATTGAGGCAATTGGGGAAGATAACATGGTGGTTTTCGCCCCAGAAAAAACCCAGCATACCGTCACCATATTCACGGACATCGATTGTGGCTATTGCCAGAAGCTGCATAGCGAGATGAAAGACTATAACGACTTGGGCATACGGGTGCGCTATCTGATGTTTCCCAGGGCAGGTATCGGTAGTGAATCCTTCGATAAGGCGATAACCGTGTTGTGTTCCGATGACCGGAATGATGCCATGACCCAGTCCAAGGCGGGTAAAAAGCTGGCTAAGAAGGAGTGCAATAACCCGGTCGAACAGCACTGGGCGCTGGGTAAGACCCTGGGTGTGAATGGCACACCTGCCATATTTCTACAAAGCGGGGATATGCTGCCAGGCTATATTCCGGCGCAGCGTTTGAGCAAAATTTTAACAGAGTTGGATAAGAATCGGTCACAGAAGTGAAAAATTACCCATATTTTTGGGTTTGCTTCAGGAATCAATAAGTATTTAATGGTAGTTTAATCCTGGGGTCTGTTAACACAACTACCCTCTAGCGCTAAATTTCGGGAGTCAGCTTGAAGTTAGACGTGGCAATGCGTACCGACAAAGGGGTGGTACGGGAGCAGAATGAGGATGCTGTCGGCGGGGATCCTGATGCAGGTTTGTTGATACTTGCAGATGGCATGGGAGGCGCCAACGCCGGGGAGGTGGCCAGCAGCCTGACGGTCGAGATGCTGACGAGTCAATTGACCAGTGCTGGTGATGGTGTTTCATGGCGTGAGCATCTGCTGAATGGCATACAGGATGTGAATCAGGCAATACTGGAGTTGTCACAGCAAGTCGTGGAGTATCAAGGGATGGGAACGACCCTGGTGGTCGGTCTATTCTCCGGGTACAGCCTGCTGTATGCCCATGTTGGTGATTCCAGGCTCTATCGCCTGCGGGCCGGGGTATTTGAGCAGTTGACCACAGACCATACGATGATCCAGGAGATGGTCAATCTTGGGGATTTTGCTAGCATTGAACAAGCACTCATGGCGGGTGTGCCGACCAATGTATTGTCACGGGCCATAGGCTCTGAAGAGATAGTGGACATCGACCTGAGTGAGACTGAGCTTGATATCGATGATCTCTACCTGTTTTGCAGCGACGGCCTTACAGGCATGGTGACGGATGATGAAATCCAAAGTATCCTTGAGAACAGGAACCTCGATTTAATGCAGCAGGCCGATGAACTTGTGGATTTTGCCTGTAGGATGGGAGGGGTGGACAACATTACCGTGATTTTGGCCCGCACCATGGCGGGCGATAGTTAAGTGAGTATTTAGACAATGGTACTTGGGTAGATAGCTTTATGGAAAAGCTCGTAGTTATGGGTGGTGATGAGTCACTACAAGAGTTTCCACTTTATGGTAAGCGCATGTTGATCGGGCGCGACGAGACTTGTGAGGTCTGTCTCAAGGATCGTTCGGTCAGTCGCCACCATGCCACACTGCTAAAGGTGTTCAGTGGTTATTCCATTGAGGATGAGCAGAGCACCAACGGTACTCGCGTAAACGGCAACACGGTCACTAAACGCTTCTTGAAGCACGGTGATCTGATCGAGGTTGGTAAATATCATCTCAGGTTTATCGCTCAAGCGGCACCACAAGACATGGATGATCCTGATCGAACCGTGGTATTGCGTCCACGTGTCTCCACACCTGTGGAAGCGACGACCCCTGAGGTTGCAGTGGCGCCATCGGTCAGCGATGAATCAAGTCCACAATTTGCCGCGAATGCAATTTCCTCCCCGCAAGCCACTGAAGACCCCGACACCGAGATCCCGGTAGAGGATCGGGCCAGGGTCCGCTACCTCAGTGGTGATAACAAGGGTGAGGTGAAAGTGGTCGATCGGGCCTTTTTCAGTGTCGGCAATCCCGGTGGAGATCTGGTCTTGATCAACCAGCGTCATTCAGGCTATTTTTTGCTCAAGGTGGGAGGCGATCACCCACCCATGATCAATGGCCAACCGATCAAAGCGGGTGGTGTGGAACTGCATGATGGTGACCGCATCGACCTGGGCGACCTGTCGCTGGAGTTTCTCAGCTAATCAAAGCTACCACGATTGACTTAGGGAGTGGCTTCGCCGCCCACTGACTAGAGTGTGCGGTTGGTATGCCTATAGTTGCTGCTCAATAGTGATGTCAGCCGCATACAGGCAGCGAAATTGGCGGTGTCTTCAAGCATGCCATGCATGATCACACCCTCCAGCAGATCTTTACCGTCCCATTTCGGTTGTATCAAGTTGGAGAGTAACCGACTCTTCTGAGGCTCAAGCCGATCGAAGATCAACGCGCTACCCCAATTATCGACACGGATGACCCTGGCTGAAAGCTCCAGGTACTCTCCTGCCCCCGGCCTTTTGATAGAGAGCTGGTAGTTACCATCAATCTTGGCTGAGGTCGGGCATGTTATGAAGAGGCCCGATTCGCTTAGATCCTTGATGATGCACGTCTGCCCGGCACCA
>NATW01000163.1 GCA_003094555.1 gamma proteobacterium symbiont of Ctena orbiculata | reverse complement strand
TGACTGCTGACTGCTGACTGCTGACTGCTGACTGCTGAACCTGTTATCTAACCACCCAGGGATGACATCGGGCGAATAATCGCGGTTGGGGTTTCATGGAAGTTGTGCCGCTCCGGTTTATGCGCGACGGCGTACCGGATTGCCTGCTGGATGTCTTCATCCGAAGCACCCTCGCGCATCAGCGGGCGCAGGGCCAGCTTATCTTCCTGTCCGAGACAGAGGTGGAGATCGCCGGTCACGGAGACCCGTACCCGATTGCAGGTAGCACAGAAATGTTGTGACTGTGGAGTGATGAAACCGATCACGAAACCGGTATCGTTAATCTGGAAGTAGCGCGCCGGGCCGCTGCCCCGCATGGCGGCAGTGCGTAGAGTGTAGCGTTTTTTCAGTCGTTGCTCGATCTCGGTAAGGGGTATGTAGCGTTCAGTTGCGGCCTGTCCGCCCTCTCCCACCGGCATGGTTTCGATGAATCGCAGAGTCAGATCGTGATCCATGCAGTACTCAATCATGCTCTCGACATCATCATCATTGATGCCGCGCATGATCACCATATTGATTTTTATCGGGGATAGTCCAAATACCTGGGCACTCTCTATCCCCTCCAGTACAGGTTTCAGCTGGCTGCCGGTGATCTGTTTGAATTTTGCCTCATCGAGTGAATCGAGACTTATATTGAGCCGTTTCACGCCGGCACGGCTCAATGCCTCGGCAAACTGGCTGAGACGGGAGGCATTGGTACTCAGGGATAGCTCTTCGATACCGGCCACCCCGGCGATACGCGAAGCAATCTCATCCAGTCCTTTACGAACCAGTGGCTCACCGCCAGTGAGCCTGACATGCTTGACGCCCAACACAGCGAACTGGGTAACCAGCCGTTCTATCTCATCGGGGGTGAGCCAGTCGCTGGGGGTCTCGAAGTCTCTATGGCTTCTGGGAAGGCAATAGAAACAGCGAAAATCGCAGCGATCCGTAACCGATAGGCGCAGATATTCGATTTTCCTGCCGAACGGATCATTTAACATGGTCGCCTCTTAATGCTAACAGCATTACTAGTTTCAACCTCCCCAGACCTCCTAGCATTGTTCACCAGCCACTGTATGTCAATATTCGGCATTTGGATCGAACCCTTCGGGTAGTGCGTGAGCAATACCCTTATGGCAGTCGATACAGGTTTTTTGCGGCGCTTTGCCGTCGACAGCATCCCAGTAGTGAGGATCGTGCTGATCGGCGCTGCGGGGGGTCTGCTTGTCCAGGTCCATGGAGATGAATTTATGGCAGTTGCGACACTCCCGTGAATCGGTCTCCTTCATCGAACGCCAGACATTTTGTGCCAGTTCCAGGCGCTTGGCCTCGAACTTCTCAGGTGTGTCGATAGTCCCCATCATCTTATGGTAGAGCTCATTGGAGGCCTGAATCTTACGCACAAACTTATGCACCCACTCTTTGGGTACATGGCAATCGGGGCAGGTTGCTCGAACGCCGGTCCTGTTGCTGAAATGGACTGTCTCCTGCAACTCCTCATAGACCGTCGCTTCCATTTCGTGGCATGAAATACAGAAGGTTTCGGTATTTGTCAGCTCCATTGCGGTATTGAATCCACCCCAGAGTACGATGCCGGTAACGATACCGACAGCGATCAGAAACAGACCACCTTTTTTCTTACTTGCGTTCATGATTACACCGGTTGTTTATCCTTGACTACTCAAAAAGGACGGGCCGTCTCAGTACGAGACGGCCCATTTGCACACTATTTGGCGCCTTGAAAGTTGTTTTGAACCAATGGATCCGCCCCCATCTGAGGTGCGTGGCACTGACTGCAGAAATAGCGACGACTGGAGATTGTCTTCAATACCTTGCCGTCTCGGTCTTTGTAGTGGCTTTCGCCTACCTTGGGCGCCTTCTCTTTTTCATAGGTCGCTTCGCTATGGCACTTCATACAGCCGTTGTTTTTGATGTCGATTGTATATTTGTCCACCTCATGGGGGACCATGGGTGGCTGCAGTTTATAGCTGCGTTCGATACCGCCCTTTATATTCACGATCTTCATATTGGCGGGTTTTTTCGCCATGGTGTCCAACTTATCGCCGCGTAGCGATTGAACGTCAGCCAGCAACCCGCCAGAGAGGAACAGGGTTGTCATTGCCGCAATGGTTAGAAATGCGATCTTTTTCATACCTTTCTCCATCATCACTTTCATAAAAATTGAACTAAATATGCCGGTTTAAACCCGCACACCTTGATTGATTTCACCCTCACGCTTGTACTCGTCATTTAATCTGGCGTGACGACCGCCATAACTGAAAACATCTTTTGCACAGATATCGATACAGCGCCCGCAATTGGTGCAGTCGGAAGCGAGAATCACAGGCGTCACTCCCTTTGCCTCCCCCGTAAGCGCCGGCTTGATTACCTGGGGTTCCGGGCAGATCACATAACACTCCATGCAATCGTTACAGGCCTGTCGCTGCGCAGCATTCACCCGCAATAGACTCTTGCGGCCGAGCAGGTTATAGAAGGCCCCAACCGGGCAGATGTGGCCGCACCAGCCATCCTTTGCCACGATCAGATCGAACAGGAAGATCCCCACGATCATCACCCAGGCGGCGCCCATGCTGAAGACGATGCCCCGGAACATCATGGAGACCGGATTGACCAACTCCCAGACGATGCCGCCAGCCACCGTGAATGGCAGGATCAGGGTCAGCGCCAACATCCAGTAGCGGGTGGAACGGGACAGCTGTGAGGTGGTGCGGATCCCCAGTTTGCGACGCAACCAGGCGGCCAGATCGGTAACCATGTTGACCGGGCAGACCCAGGAGCAGTAGACCCTGCCACCCACCAGAAGGTAGAACACCAGCACGATCAAGACACCGATAATCGCGGCGGTTTCAGGTACCACGCCGGAGAGACTGGCCTGCAACAACACATAGGGGTCGGTAAGGGGCAGGATGTCCAGGGTCAGACTGGAGGCCAGGTTACCCTTCACGATCCAGATACCGAACCAGGGGCCGGTAAGAAACAGCGCCAGGATCCCCAGTTGACTGAGTCGCCTCAGGAGCAGGTACTTATGTGCCTTGATCCAGCCTTTTTCGGCGCTGGCGTCTCTACCCAATGTCTTCATGTCGATCATGCTACTTATCCATGAAACCGCTATTGAGTGTATCCAGGGGATTGGCGGAGAAGGGTGTCTCCTCCGCTCCCTCTTCGATGATCAACCCTTCTCCCTGCAACTCATAACGCACCCCTTCGGGGAGGTTGTAACGATGCTCGGTGTCGGGGGTGACCAGGGCTCCTCCGGCCCTCTCTTTCTCCTTCCAGCCCAGACGGTAGTGCTTGCCCAGTGCGCCCTTGGCCAGGTCGGTCGGGAAGACCTTGATCGCCGCTTCCTCGAGGATGCAGGCACGCTCGCACAGGCCGCAGCCGGTGCAGGCATCGGAGTGCACCACGGGAATGAACAGGGCATGCTTGCCGGATCGGTCGTTGTGCTGCATGTCCAGGGTGATGGCGCGGTTGCGTATGGGACAGATGTTGAAACAGACCTCACAGCGCAGTCCGTGAAAGGCAATGCAGTTCTCCTGGTCGATGAGTACGGCCAGGCCCATGCGCGACTCCTCGATATCCTCCAGCCCATGATCGAGGGCATTGGTGGGACAGGCCACTACGCAGGGTATGTCCTCGCACATCTCACAGGGACCGGTACGGGCGACGAAGTAGGGGGTTCCGGTGGGTACATCATCTCCGACCTCACCCAGAAACAGGATGTCGTAGGGACAGTCGCGTACGCACAGGCCACAGCGAATGCAGGCACCGAGAAAATCCTCCTCCGGCAGGGCGCCCGGGGGGCGGATGTAGGTTGCCGGGAGAGACGATGCCCGTTTTGAATAGGCGCCCAGCCCCAGTCCGACCAATCCCACACCACAGGCGGTCTTGAGCATGTTGCCCAGGAACTGTCTGCGGTTGAGCTCGTTTTTTCTCTCTGTTTCCGTCATCGTTTGCTCACGTACGATACCGTTTTCCTTTGCGCACTAATCTTTAGCTGTTTGGTGGGGCAGGGCCCCACCCTACGGGGATGTCTGCCTGTTCTCAGGAGCAGGCACCCTCGTCTGGGGTTCGGGTAGGGTGGGGCCATGCCCCACCGATAACCCGGGTTGAATAACCGCTAAGCACGCGTGATCTTCACCCCGCACTTCTTATAGTCCGTCTCTTTCGAGAGCGGATCGGTCTGGTCCAGGGTCAGCTTGTTGACCAGGCGTCCCGCATCGAACCAGGGCACGAAGACCAGCCCCTCCGGACACTTGTTGCGGCCCTTGGTGTCGACCTTGCACACGATCTCGCCGCGACGGGAGGTGAGCTTGGCCAGCGCGCCGTTACGCAGACGCCGTTTCTTGGCGTCTTTCGGGTGCATGTAGACCACTGCGTCGGGTACCGCGCGATAGAGCTCTGGTACGCGCCGGGTCATGGAGCCGGAGTGCCAGTGTTCCAGGACACGGCCGGTACAGAGCCACAGGTCGTACTCTTTATCCGGCGGCTCGGCGGCCGGCTCATAGGGCGCGGTGATGATATTCGCCCTGCCGTCAGGCTTGCCGTAAAATTTGACCCCTTCACCCTTGGCTACATGGGGGTCGTAACCTTCACGGAAACGCCACAGGGTCTCTTTGCCGTCGATGACAGGCCAACGCAGTCCGCGGGCCTTGTGATAGGCACCGAATTCAGCCATTTCATGGCCCTTCTTCGGAATACCTTTGGCAGAGTTGAAGAGACGATACTCTTCGAACAGACCCTTCTGAACATAGAAGCCGAAATGGGCCGATTCGTCGTTTTCGTACTTGTTGCCACGGCTGTCGGTAACCTGCTCCGCGGGAAACTTATCGACCTGGCCGTTGGCATAAAGTACTTCGTAGAGGGTCTTATCGGCATATTCGGGCATCTTGGCAATCAGATCCTCGGGCCAGACATCCTTCACCTTCACATACTTGGAGAATTCCATGATCTGCCAGACATCGGATTGTGCTTCGCCCGGTGGAGCCACCTGCTGGCGCCAGAACTGGGTGCGACGTTCGGCATTCCCATAGGCACCCTCCTTTTCGATCCACATGGCGGTCGGCAGGATCAGGTCGGCTGCCTGGGCCGATACCGTTGGATAGGGATCGGAGACGGTGATGAAGTTGTCCGGATTGCGCCAACCGGGATAACTCTCGTCATTCATATTGGCCGCGGCCTGCATATTGTTGTTACACATGACCCAGAAGGTATTCATCTTGCCGTCATTGAGGGCGCGATGCATGGCGACCGCATGGATCAACGTCTTGCCCATGGGTTTGCCGCTGATATCGGTCTGATCGGCATCGTCAGTCTTGCCGTTGGCGCGGGGAATGGTGCCGGCGGGAAGCTTCCAGGTCTTCTCGGCAAACTTGCAGTGGGCATCCTTCTTGGTCACCAGGTCGGCAGGCAGACGGTGGGTGAATGTACCTACCTCGCGGGCGGTACCGCAGGCGGAGGGCTGACCGGTGAGGGAGAAGGGGCTGTTGCCGGGCTCTGCGATCTTGCCCATCAGCAGATGCACGTTGTAGCAGAGGCCGTTGACCCACACACCGCGGGTATGCTGGTTGAAACCCATGGTCCAGTAGGAGGAGACCTTCTTGTTGGGATCGGCATAGGCCTTAGCCAGTCGCAGCAGATTCTCTTTCGGCACCTTGGAGAGCTTGGAAGTGTGCTCCAGGGTATAGGGCTCCACCGACTTGGCATACTCCTCGAAACTGATCTTGGTGAGTTTGCCCTTGTTTCGGTTCTTGGCCGCCTTTTCGCGGGGATCGGTGGCACGCAGACCGTAACCGATATCGGTCGGGGTCTTGGTGAAGTTGACATGCTTGTCGATGAACTCCTTGTTATAGGCCTTGTTCTGGATGATGTAATTGGCGATGTAGTTGAGGATCGCCAGATCGGTCTGGGGTTCGAAGATCATGCCGTTGTCCGCCAACTCGTAGCAGCGATGCTCGAAGGTGGAGAGCACATGGACTTCGCAGCCGGGCTTGGTCAACCGGGTATCGGTAAGTCGTGACCAGAGAATCGGATGCATCTCCGCCATGTTGGCGCCCCACAGGACGAACACATCGGCGTGTTCCAGATCGTCGTAACAGCCCATGGGTTCATCGATACCGAAGGCACGCATGAAGGCGCCTACCGCGGATGCCATGCAGTGACGGGCATTGGGTTCCAGACTGTTGGAACGGAAACCGGCCTTCAGCAGCTTGGAGGCCGCGTAGCCTTCCCATACTGTCCACTGACCGGAGCCGAACATGCCGATACCTTTAGGTCCCTTGGCCTTGCGCGCGGCCACCCACTTTTCGGCCATGGTCTTGAAGGCCTCCTCCCAGGAGACCGCCTCGAACTTGCCGTTCTTGTCATACTTGCCGTTGGTTTTTCTCAACAGGGGCTTGGTCAGCCGGTCCTCTCCGTAGAGAATCTTCGGCAGGAAGTAGCCTTTGATACAGTTAAGGCCTTTGTTGACCGGTGCATCAGGGTCACCTTGGCTGGCCACTACCTTGCCATCCTTTACTCCCATCAGCACACTACAGCCGGTACCGCAATAACGACACGCGGCCTTGTCCCAACGGATGCCGTCATCCGCATCGGCGGCCGCTGCGTTGGACAGGGGCAGGGTGACACCGGCCACAGAGGCAGCTGCTGCCACGGCATTGCTTTTTATAAACGCTCTTCTAGTTAATTTCACGGTTCATTTCCTCCATCGACTCTTCACCGCCATAGTGATAAATCAAAACAGTGCTCACGACGCCTTCAACGTCGCGTAGCGCATTCATGGTGTCGGACATTGGCGACATCGACTCGCCCTTGTCCTCGATAGTGACAATCAATTTATTTACCTCGGTTCCGCCATGGACCTCGACGCCCTGGAACCTTTGCAGACGTTCACTGACCACTGCTCCCAGTGCCGGTTTGGTATGGACGATCAAGCTGCATATATTCATGAATTGACAATCTCCTCACGGGCTTGGGTTGATGCCGCGTGGTCATTGGAAGTGGGGGTAATCGTTATCGAGTGGCTCGGACAGACCGCAATACAGGCACCACAACCGGTACAGGCCGTTGGATCGGGTTGCGGTTGTGAGTAACCACCCGTTTGAAGTTGGAACCGAATGGCTCTCTCCTCACACTGGTCGCCGCAACTTCTGCAGACCACGGCGTTGCGGGAGAGACAGGATGAGTCGATCTCGATATCTAGCGACCAGGGTGGGGTGGTTGGATCATCCGGGAAGCTGAGTGCCCGGGGCTCACACGCCTTGACGCAATCGCCGCAAAATGTGCACTGTCCCCGGCTAAAATCGATCACCGGATAGCCACCGGATCCGCTCACGATGATATGGGTCGGGCATGCCTTGAGGCACTCGCCGCATCGATTGCATAGCTCACTGAAACGGGCATCGTCCATCGACCAGGGTGGATGTATGCCTCTGCGACGACTATTGATGTCGCCCCGTAGGAACTGAACTCTGTCAATGGATATCTGCACAATCATGACCAAATCGAGGTAACCGGATCGGCGATAATTCATCAGGGTGAGTGACAAACGCCGAATGGGGAAAGTGTTTCATCGGGAGGATGCGTCCGCTTTGATACGGATCAAGGATTGAGCGAAAAAATTAAGAAAACTTAATATAAATCAATACGTTACCAATATATTGGTAGAGTCTGTTACCTCTATGTGGGTAGCGGATATGTCGTTTGAGGTAGGGGGGTGAATTGACTGACGCTTCTGCCTTGGGCGAAACCGCGAGAGTCAATTGCAATGATTAGGGGTTTGCGGTTATTCCCTTGTTCAATGCCCAGACTGCTGCCTCGGTTCGGGAGTGGAGCTTGAGCTTCTTGAGCAGATGCTTGACGTGTACTTTCACCGTTCCTTCGGAGATGTTCAGGACATGTGCAATCTGTTTGTTACTCTGGCCCCGGGCAAGACACTGCAGGATCTCCTGTTCCCTGGCCGTGAGTGATGAGACGGGATCCGGCTGCTTGAGTTTGTCATCATCCCGCAGTGCTTTCGCCAGTAACTGGGTCAGGTGATCGCTGATCACCAGGGTGCCACCCACCGCCTTGCGGATCGATTTGAGGATATCCTCAGGCTCCATATCCTTCAGCAGATAACCGTCTGCACCCATGCGCAGGGCGGTCAGTACATCCTCTTCGTTATCGGATACGGTGAGCATAAGCACCCGGGAATCGATCTCCTGCTCTCTGATCGCCTTCAGGGTCTCGAGTCCGTTCATGCCCTTCATGTTGATATCCAGCAGGATCAAGTCGGGATCGAACTGTTTCGCCACCACCAGTCCGTCGGGGCCGTTGGCGGCCTCGCCCACCAGTTCCAGGGTGTCGTCCATATCGATCAGATCGGATACGCCTTTCCTGAACAGGGGATGATCATCGATTGTGAGTACCGTGTATGTCTGTTGTTCAACCATGTTTCAACTGCTCGATTAACATCTTTTTGGATTCAGTATCGGATGCATCAGTAAGATTGAAGATGAGCTCTATACGGGTACCGCCACTGGCTGGTTCATAGATGGTCAAACGCCCCCCAAGCCACTCAGCACGCTCTTTCATAATAGGCAATCCATAGTGTTGCATCATATCACCTTCATCATTGATTCCGATGCCGTCATCCTCGATGCTAACATTGACCCGCCCTGTTTGATCGCACTCCAGTACCACCTGGGCGCGTGTTGCGTTGGCATGGCGGATGACGTTTGACAGCGCCTCGCGGATGATCTGGATGATATGGATCTCGGCGTTGGGAGTGAATTGACAATTTCCTATATGGTTGGTGTATTCAATAGTAATGCCGGATCTGTTTGTAAACTCCTCAACCGTCTCGCTAATCAACTTACCCAGGTTGGCATCGGTCACTCTGAGCCTGAAGGTGGTCAACAGTTCGCGCAGTTGGCGGTAGGCGCCGTTGAGGGCCGAGCGCAATGCGGCGCTTACCAGTAAAATCTCTTTTTTTTCCCGTTCATCATTGATCGATTTCTCAAGTTTGGCTACCTGTATCTTCAGATAGGAGAGCGACTGGGCAATAGAGTCATGCAGCTCTCTTGCAATCACGCTGCGCTCCTCCATCAGGGAGAGTTTTCGACTCTGGGTGACCTGCTGGGCCACGTTGATCGCCAGTGCTATATGGCTGGCTACGGTCTCCAGGAGACGCTCCTGCCACTCCTCCAGCTGCATGGTTTCAGGAAACTCCACCAGTAATACTCCGTATTGCTGGGTCTTGTCCCGTATCGGTGTGGAAAAGATATTCACCGGTGCGGGAGCATCGGGGATTGTCAGCTTGAAGGTATGGGAGTCGCCTTCACCGAGGCAGATCGCACACTGGTTGTCGGGCTTGTCCTTTGACAGGATATCCGTGTCGCGTGTGGATGCGTAGCGATAGGCCTGATCGTCACCGGGCTGACCAAGGCAGATGGTGCCGTTGTTCACACCCAGCAACGCCTCGATATCGTGGATCACCGCAATCAATACTGCCTCGCTCAATGAGGAGTCGCTGAGGCGTTTGGTGGCGGAATAGAGCAGCTCCAAGGTGCGATTGCTCTGCTCCAGGTCATGGGTCTTTTCACGCACCCGGTTTTCGAGATCCGTGTAGATGACTGAGAGATCCTCCGCCATGACATTGAAGGCCTGACCCAGCTGGCCCAGTTCATCCTCGCCGAGATAGCGGCTGCGAACGGAGAAGTTGCGATGCCGCGCCGCATTGGCGCAGGTAAGCAGATTGCGCAGTGGATTGAGTACCCGGGTCTTGGTCAGATAGAGACTGATCAGGGCTACCATGAATGTGAGAATCAACAGTATGATCTGGATGATTCTGTGTTGTTGGTTGATCTCTTCGGCATCGATTTCGAGGGCCTCCACAAAACTGTGGATATCATCGACGAAGTTGTCGACCAGTGCCAGGTAGTTACGCTGGCTGTTATCAAGTTGTCTTCTCTCCTCCGCCGACAGGGTGTCCGCAGTGCTTAATTGCAAATAGTCCTGCAGGTTGGGAAGCATCAGCTCCTGCCACTGGGATTCGACTCTCCGATAGGTTTCAGTGACCTTTTTATGGGGCCCTTTGGTGAGTACGTCGTGGATGCGATGACTGAACAGGCGTTGATTATATTCCGTCACCAGGTTCCTGGTGCGGGTGGTCGCCAGCTCGTTATGGAACTTGGTGCGATGCACCAGGCTGCTGGCGATGCGATAGGACTGCATGCGCAAGGTGCCGGCCTGGTTGATGGCGGCGGCGTATCCCTCCGCGGTTTCAGTGATGATCATCGAGCTCATCATCCCCGATACGGCCAGAATGAAGAGAATGGTGATGACCGTTCCGAATCTGAGTAGCAGTGAGTTTTTCACGGTGGGATGCTCTGCTGTTTAGTGTCTCATGGGGATTGATGTTAGCAGTGTGGGATCCAGCCGTCAGCCTGATGGTAAAAAAGGCAGCACAGCATACCCAAAGGCCGGGAAGGTGAACTATATTTCCCATTTATACTCATTGCACCAGTCAGGGGTTGAGCATGTCGTCGCAGCAATCAAATGAGAAACTGGACCGGGTTGTTGCCCAGGCCCGTCGCGACAGGGAGCAGCGGGAGCAGGGTTATCGGGAACAGGCGTTGAAACTCTATCCCTGGGTTTGCGGTCGCTGTGCGCGGGAATTCACCCGGGAAAACCTCAGGGAGCTGACGGTTCATCACCGCGATCATAATCATGATAACAATCCCCCGGATGGGAGTAATTGGGAGTTGTTGTGCATCTACTGCCATGACAATGAGCATTCGCGCTACCTGGAGGCGGATGCCGGATACTCCTCCGTCGATTCGGCAGAGCACAATGCCAGTACTCATCAGCCTTTCGGTGACCTGGCCGATCTGCTGAAACAGAAAAAGTAGTGCTGACAGCGCTAAGCGCTCTGAGATTGTTTTCGAGTCAGGTTATTCAGAGTTGAATGGTACTGACTTAAGTATTGAATAGGGAATAAGCATGGAATGTTCAACGAAAACAGGTGGGGCCCTGCCCCACCAACACGTGTTGGAAATACCTGTGGATACTCCGTAATAATCATCAGATCACATTAGGTTATTGCCTTTCTATTCAGCGTTGACTCTACAATCAGCGATCGCTCAATAAGGGCAGTGGGATATGCAGGGCCGCACCGATCGCGCGCAGCAGTTCCAACTCTTCGGTGGTGACCTGGCTATCGGTAAGGATGGTCTCCACCAAGGCGGTGATCAGACGCTCTTTCTCCTTGTTCTTCAGAGCATCCAGTTGCTGCAGCGCGGTATCCAATGTGGCTAGCCAATCGGTGGGCTGCTGCATGGGTAGCAGTTCCAGGCCGAGGCTGTTGATACCGTTGGCGTAGCTGCGCTGTATCTGTTCACTCTCCCTGTGACCATGATCGGCGAGGATGGCGATAACGCTCCGCACCGCCTCTGCCTGCTCCAGCAGGGTCTGGTTGCCGCCGATGTGGCTCTGGGCGGGATTGAGGGCATCCTTCAGGTAGAGCGCGATCGCCTTTGCCAGGAGAAACTCAAATACCTCTATCTTGCCATCCAGATGCACGATCTCGTTGACAGTGCCGAGCATGCGCTGGGTAAACTCCACCGGGCGCCGTTTCAGGGCAGGAAAGGCGATCTCCAGCAGGGGCAGACGCTGTTCAGGTTGGATCGGCATGGAGGATCTCATCAGGTGACGCACCTGGGCCTCACTCTCCGCGCCCAGGTTGCGGGCAATGGTGAAGAGCTGTTGCTCACGTATCGATTCGTCCTTGTCGAGCAGGAGACAGAGTAACAGTTCCGGCGCCCACTCGGTGGACCGGGCGGCGGAGAGCATACTCTCGGGCATACTGGCCGCCAGGGCTGCCGCAGCCAGGATCTGCTCCCAGCCGGGACTGCCGATACCCTCGATGATGCTGCGCGGATCGAAGGGGGTGCGTTTTGCGCTGGCCTGGTCTGCAGCGGCCTCCCGTTCCGCCTCCCGGCGGGAGCGTTGCTGCAGGCGTTTGGCGATCTCCGCCAGCTCCTGCTCCCGGAAGCCGGGTTCGATACGCTGGATGCGTTCGAGTATGGGTGGATGGGTGGCGAACAGGTTGGCGGCCATGCCCTGTCCGAACAGCATGTGGGCGATCTCCTCGCTATCCCTGGCCAGGGATGCCCCCTGGGCGTGCACCGCAATCTTTTTCAGTGCCCCGGCGATGCCTTGGGGATTGCGGGTGAACTGCACCGCGGAGGCATCCGCCAGGTACTCCCGCTGACGGGACACCGCCGCCTTGATCCAGCGGGCGAAGAAGAGACCGATATAGCCGATGGCGGTGAGGGCCGCGGCGAACAGCATGATGGCGCCGGCGTTGTTGTTTTTCGAACCGGAGGAGTAACGGGCACCGGAAAGGATGCGCCGTCCGGCAATGGCCAGGATCATGATCCCGAACAGGGCGCCAATGAGACGGATGTTGAGGCGCATGTCCCCGTTGAAGATGTGACTGAACTCATGGGCGATGACCCCCTGCAGCTCCTCGCGGTTCAAGCTCTCCAATGTACCCCTGGTCACCGCAACCGCCGCATCGCTGGGTGAATAACCGGCGGCAAAGGCATTGATACCCGACTCTTGCTCCATGATATAGATCTCGGGCACGGGCACACCGGAAGCGATGGCGATCTCCTCCACCACATTGCGCAGGCGTTGACGCAGCGGATCTCTCGGATCGGCTTCCACCGGCACTCCTCCCATCTGGCGTGCCACGGCGCCACCCCCATCCTTCAGGCTGGCGCTGCGGTAGAGACTGGCGAGCCCGATCGCAGCGCCGGTCCCCCCACTGGCCAACAGCAGGATGGTACTGTTGTCAGTGAGAAAAGTACCCAAGCTTTGGGTCGTACCTGCACTCTCACTAAGCACATTGCCGAACAGCAGCAGTATCGCAATATCGATGGCGGCGATGATGATGACAACGGCAAGCAGAAACAGCAACACCAGGTTTCGGGTGTTGCGTTTGGCTTGGTCCTGTTGTTCGAAGAAGTTCACGTGTCGAGGTCCTTCGGTAACAGATTGCCTAAGGCGTGCTTATCCGGAAACGATATAAACCTGGGTAGGCGCCTGACGGCTGACTTTCGCAGTAGCGGCCTGGATGCCGCGTAAGCCCCGTCAGTCCAGGGATGGACTGTTGGGGCGTCGGAGAAAGACAGCCGTCAGGCGCCGAGGGGTTGGCAATCGCTTGCTGTTTCTGGTCGGACACTAGGTTAAGTGAATGAAACCTGTGGTACTTCGCGCTTTGCCTCGTCCTCTATCTCGAGCAGGGTTGCCGGCAGGAAACGGAACCAGCCTGCAATCAGATTACTCGGGAATGACTCGCGGTCTATGTTGTATTGCATTACCGAGTCGTTATAGGCCTGGCGGGCAAAGGAGACCTTGTTCTCGGTACTGACGAGCTCCTCCGAGAGCTGCATCATGTTCTCATTGGCCTTGAGATCGGGATAGGCTTCCGCCAGGGCGAACAGCCGGCCCAGGGCGCCGCTGAGGCCCTGTTCCGCTTCACCCAGTTGTTTCATGGCTTCCGGATCGGATGGGTCTTTCGCTGCCTGCTGCAGGCCGCTGACCGCCCGGTTGCGCGCCTCGATCACCGCTTCCAGGGTCTCTTTCTCGTGTTTCATGTAGCCCTTGGCGGTCTCCACCAGATTGGGGATCAGGTCGTGGCGTCGCGTCAGCTGCACATCGATTTGCGCAAACGCGTTTTGGTAGCGGTTACGCCCGGCGATGAGCTTGTTGTACATGCCAACGCCGAAACCGATGACAGCCAGAATAATAACCAGTAGCACGATTGATGTTGTCATTGTTTGCGGTCCTCTAAGGGAATTTGCCAATCCTATCCTATTCTGTACGAAAGCTGTTAGATTTTAAGCGTCATCCAGTGAAATTGCAGTGTTCAGCCGTTATTCGAGGATGAATTGTCACCAGTTTTTACAAACTGAAGACGTTACATTCGCTTCATGTGCTATCCGATAAATTCTTGCAGCCATTATTCACCATCAGGTGAATTGATTAGCCGCCATCTGTTGCCTAGCGCTCTCAGTTTCCATTTGATTCTAGAGAGTAAGTTGACGGGTGTCTCATGGAGTTCAGGTATCGTGGCGGTTATGCTTTCGGTTATGCCTCGCAATTGGCCGCTGATAGGGTCTGTTTTTTGTCGGCTGTTATCGAGTATGCCGATCTGCTGTAGCGATAACTGCAGGATATGATGATAGAGAAACAGATGGGTGAAATCGACTTGCAAACCCTTGGCCGCAAGCAACGCTGCCAGCTCGTAGCAGTGTTCCGTTGCTGCTCCCACGCGGTTGAGATATTCGGCCCGCTTATAGAGATAGGATGGCAGTGAATAGGGGATCGTTTTACCCAGGTCGAAAATCGACTCTGCCTGGATGGCCCGCTGAGCCAACTCCAAGGGTCTATCGAGACTGATATTGAATTGAAGGGAAAGCTGATGCTCGATCTGTTGCGATATGTCTGGTTCATCGAAAACAGTATCGGCATTGAGCGCAGAGGTATAGTAGTTGATTAGATGCCCGAGATAGACACGCTTGTCGAGATCGGCCCCCTGATTGATTTTTGCTGCGTAATAGGCCGCAAGTTGGGAATCAACCACATAATCTGTATCGAGTTCAATCGGCTTATCGGACAGGTAGGCAACGTTCGTTTGATGGAGCAGCTTCACATCTGCATGTTTAAAGCCGGCCTGCTGGGCAAGATGTTCAAGTTCATTCTGCGAGAGTAGGAAGTAGTGTGCTCCGGGTGAGAGTGCTGCGTAGAGTTCGCCGGGCAAGCTATCTTTGTGCAGCGCTGAGACGCAGGGGGTGGTGATGAGCAGGATGCCACCCGGCTCAAGATAGCTGCGCAGCTCCTTGAGGAATGCGAGCGGGTCGGATACGTGTTCCAGTACCTCGGTTGCGTAGATGAAACTGAATCGCCTGTCGTGGAGTGCTTCTGCCTCATGGGTATAGGCATTTATGATCGGTAGTTTCAATAACTCTCCACCCTTGACCCCATAGGCGGAGGGTTCGAGGCCAAGTGCATCAATGTCCCAGGCTGTACGGCAATAATCGAGGGTGACACCAACGTTACAGCCAATCTCCAGAACGGAGTTGAAGTGACTGAATGGAAGCCGTTCGAGAAGGGGGAGTTTCCAATCCAAACCTGAAACCAATTCTAGGTAGTGGTAGATCAGATAGATGAAGTTTGGATCTTGCAGTGCTGCTTCGGCCGCAGGGTAGGGAAGGATCATCTCGGTCGCGTTTAACGTGAATGCGCTGTGGCATTGACTGCATCTTGCTACCTCTAACTGGTCATAATCAGGATGCCAGTGGGAAGCGTTGAGGATGATTGCATTGCCCACTCGGTTGCCGCAAACGATACAAGGGTGGTTGGTAGGGGTGGCTGAGTCAATCCAGCTGACGCCTGACATTTCACGTTTTCCATTGTGAGAAGCCTGAAATCAAAAATACATCTACCTCCTACCCGCGGTCAAGGTAGCTGAAGTCCACTCTCGCATCTCAGGCCACCCTGTCATCCGCAACCCGGTAGGTGGGATCTTCCATCATATTGACCTCCACCAGATCGCCGGCCTTTACCAGCAGGTTCTGGCACTCCTGGTTCAGATGGCGGATATGCAGCGTCTTTTGCCTGCGCATGTAACGTTCAGCCAGGTTATCGATGGCCTCCAGCCCCGAGTGATCGTAGACACGGGCGCCGGCGAAGTCGACGATCACCTCCTGTGGGTCGTTCTTTGGATCGAACAGATCGGCAAAGGTCTGCACGGAACCGAAAAAAAGCGGGCCGCGAAGGGTGTAGTATTTGATCCCATACTTGTCGATGTTGGTATCCGCATGCATCTGCTTGGCATGCTCCCAGGCAAACACCAGGGCCGAGACGATGACGCCGACGATGACCGCGATCGCCAGATCGGTCAGGACCGTAATCACGGCCACCAATATGCCGACGAAGGTATCTGCCAGGGGAATCCGGCCGAGCAGACGAAAGCTGGCCCATTCGAAGGTGCCCAGCACCACGATGAACATCACCCCAACCAGTGCGGCAACCGGAATCATTTCGATCAGGTTGGCGCCGAACAGGATGAAGGCAAGCAGGAACAGTGCCGCTGAAATTCCCGACAGACGGCCGCGACCGCCTGAATTGATATTGATCAGGCTTTGACCGATCATGGCGCAGCCCCCCATGCCCCCAAACAAGCCGTTCACCGTATTCCCGACCCCCTGTCCGATACACTCTTTGTTACCCCGCCCGCGGGACTCGGTCAGCTCATCGATCAGGCTCATTGTCAGCAAGGATTCAATCAAACCGACACCGGCAAGAATGATGGCATAGGGCAGGATGATCTGGAGGGTTTCAAAGGAGAGGGGGACCATTGGGATATGAAAACTGGGCAATCCGCCGGCAATGGTTGCGGTGGGATCCCCCGACAGATCACGCAGCACGTCCTGCACTGAGCGGGCATCCAGATCTAGAAAGATCACTATCAGGGTCACGCTGACAATGGCCGCCAGCGAGGCGGGTACGGCGGAGGTGAGTTTCGGCAGGAAGTGGATGATCCCCATGGTGAGCGCAACCAGTCCCAGCATGATCCACAAAGGTGTGTCGCTGAGCCACACCATGACACCGTTTTCGTCGGCCACCTGGAACTGTTTCAACTGGGCGATGAAGATGACGATGGCCAGACCGTTGACGAATCCCAGCATCACGGGATGGGGCACCAGGCGGATGAATTTACCCAGGCGCAGCAGACCGGCGCTGATCTGGATGAGCCCCGCCAGCAGGACCGCCGCGAACAGGTACTCGATGCCGTGTTCCGCCACCAGGGCCACCATCACCACCGCCATCGCGCCGGTGGCACCGGATATCATCCCCGGCCTGCCGCCGATGACTGCGGTGATGATGCCCATCATGAATGCGGCATAGAGGCCTACCAGTGGCGCCACGCCGGCAACGAAGGCGAAAGCGACCGCTTCAGGCACCAGTGCCAGGGCAACCGTCAGGCCAGAGAGAACGTCGTTTTTTACGCACTGTTTCCCCGGGCAGGTGAGTTGAAACATGGATGACCTCGCATGGCTGTGGCAAAAAGCGGCGAAGTATATCAGAAAATCATAATATAACTAATCTTGATGGTTGATATTTTTCACCACTTGGGTCAAAACTCTCCACAGACAATCACACAATCATTTGATCTGAACAGGAGTGCTGGCGATGCGTTGCCATGAAGTGGACTACGAGATCCTCGGATCCGAGATGCAGCTGGTGGAGGTGGAGCTCGATCCCGGCGAGACGGTGATAGCCGAGGCGGGGGCCATGACCTATATGGAAGAGGGGATCGATTTCGAGACCAAGATGGGTGACGGTTCCAATGCGGATGAGGGCTTGATGGGTAAGCTCTTTTCCGCGGGCAAGCGCGTCTTTACCGGTGAATCGATATTCACCACCCATTTCACCAACCGGGGTTCCGGAAAAAAACGCGTCTCTTTCTCGGCGCCCTATCCGGGCAATATCGTGCCCCTGAATATGCAGCAGCTGGGGGAGAGGATCACCTGCCAGAAAGACGCCTTTATCTGTGCGGCCCTCGGCACCAAGGTCGATATCGCCTTCAATCGCCGCCTTGGCGTGGGACTGTTCGGTGGTGAGGGATTCATCCTGCAGGCATTGGAGGGGGATGGCATGGCCTTCATCCAGGCTGGCGGTACGGTCATTGAAAAGCGCCTTTCCGGGGAGACATTGCGGGTGGATACCGGTTGCCTGGTCGGATTCACCGCAGGCATCGATTATGACATCCAGCGCGCGGGCAACCTCAAGTCGATGGTGTTCGGTGGCGAGGGTATGTTCCTGGCAACCCTGAAAGGGCAGGGTACCGTCTGGTTGCAGAGTCTCCCGTTCTCGCGCATGGCCGACCGGATCCTGGCGAACGCACCATCATCGGGCGGCGGTGATCAGGGAGAGGGTTCCGTACTCGGTGGTATCGGTAGGTTGCTGGACGGTAAATAGGCTAGTTCTCAATTCAGTCAAGTTTGCTTAAAACTCCACCCCCTGTTCGGCATGGATGCCCTGTTCGAAGGCGTGTTTCACCAGTTTCATCTCCGTCACTGTGTCAGCCACATCGATCACCTCCTTGGGGGCACCGCGTCCGGTCAGGATCAGGTGCATCCAGGGTGGTTTCTCCCGTTGGATGAACTCAGCGATCTCCTCGCCACTGATCCAACCGTATTGACAGACATAGTTGATCTCATCCAGCACCACCAGGTCGTAGTGCCGGGTGCGAATCTTCTCCTGACAGAGTTGCCATATCTCCCGGCTGGTGCGGCGGTCCTGTTCCGGATTGTTGGTGTCCCAGGTGAAGCCATCCCCCAGGGCATGCCACTCGATGTTCTCAAACCGGGAGGCGGCCTCCTGTTCACCTGTCTTCCACTTCCCTTTGATGAACTGGATCACCAATACCTGCATATTCCAACCCGCCGCCCTGAAGGCGGTGCCGAAGGCGCTGGATGATTTGCCCTTGCCTTCACCGGTGAGAACCAGGGTTATGCCGTTTCTTTTTTGTCGTTGCTTCATGTGTCTTATCTGGCCCGAATGGTACTTACATAATGTTGAATACCTTTCTTAGGCCTTAATTAAACATATTGCAATCAGTAGGATAGGTTGGGCCTGCTGCGTTGCCAATTGATTATTTTGCAAATCTAAATAATAATCGTTATCATTCTTATATATTCTACATTATTCCTATTTCTAATTCACGATGGAGGCTTTTGTGTTGCCAATCTCAAAACCGATTTTACTGGGGCTGCTGCTGACCCTTATCGCACCTTCCTTGTCCCTGGCGGATGGGATCGTGAATCTCTACTCGGCCAGAAAAGAGAAACTGATCAAACCCCTGTTGGATCAATTCAGCGAACAGACAGGGATCAAAGTGAATCTGGTCACCGGCAAGGCCGATGCCCTGTTGCAACGTCTGCAGAGTGAAGGGCGAAATACTCCCGCCGATATGTTGATCACCACGGACGCCGGTCGCCTGCATCGGGCAAAGGCGGCGGGTGTCACCCAGGCGGTCGAGTCCGAGCTCCTGAAGGGTGTCGTGCCGGAGAGTTTTCGTGATCCGGATGGTCACTGGTACGGTCTTTCAGTGCGGGCCCGTCCCATTCTGTATGTCAAGGATCGGGTGGATCCGTCAAAACTCTCCACCTACGAAGCACTCATTGATCCCGACTGGGACAACAGGATATGCATCCGTTCTTCCAGTAATATCTACAATCAATCCCTGGTGGCATCGATGATAGCCGCGAATGGTGCGGAGGCGACCGAGACCTGGGCCGCGGCCTTCGTCAAGCAGTTCGCCCGGCCGCCCAAAGGGGGTGATCGGGATCAGATCAAGGCGGCTGCAGCAGGGCTGTGCGATGTGGCCGTTGCCAACACCTACTATCTTGCCGGCATGCTGACCTCGAAAGATCAGGGACAGCGGGATGCTGCAGCGAAACTGGCGGTGTTTTGGCCGAATCAACAGGGCCGGGGGGCGCATGTGAATGTGAGTGGTGCAGCCCTGACCAAGGCGGCCAAAAACAGGGAAAATGCCATCAAGCTGTTGGAATTTCTTGTCAATACCGACTCTCAGGCCTGGTACGCGGAGACCAATGGAGAGTATCCGGTGCGGGAAGATGTGGCCCCCAGTGAACTCCTCAAGGGCTGGGGCGATTTCAAGATGGATCGGCTCAATCTCTCCAAGCTGGGTCAGCTCAACCCGGATGCGGTACGCCTGATGGATCGCGCGGGATGGAAATGATCGCAAGTGTCATCCACGACGAATAGATTTGCTTTACCCCATCTCTCCATCGGGTTCAATCCATGGAGCGTGGGAGTATTGACGGTAGCCGTTGTGCTGGCGGTGCCGGTGGTCGTGGTGCTCAGTTATATTTTCGAGCCTGCCGGGGAAGTCTGGCGCCACCTGGCCGATACGGTGTTGCAGGACTATGTGATCAACTCCCTGTTGTTGATGGTCGGTGTCGCCATCGGGGTCTTACTGTTGGGTGTCAGTACGGCCTGGCTCACGAGCATGTGTCAGTTCCCAGGGCGATCGGTATTCGAATGGGCCTTGTTGCTGCCGATGGCGATACCCGCCTATATCATCGCCTATACCTATACCGGTCTGTTCGATTTTGCCGGGCCGGTGCAGACCATGCTCAGGGAGTGGACGGGCTGGGGCTATGGCGACTACTGGTTCCCGGAGATCCGCTCCATCGAGGGGGCGGCGGTGATGTTGGCCCTGGTGCTCTATCCCTATGTCTACCTGCTCTCCCGGGCCGCTTTTCTCGGCCAGTCGATCTGTGTCCTGGATGTCAGTCGCACCCTGGGTAACGGTCCCTGGCGAACCTTTTTTACGGTTGCGCTACCCCTTGCCAGGCCCGCCATCGTGGCAGGGCTCTCCCTCGCGCTGATGGAGACCTTGGCGGATTACGGCACAGTGCAGTACTTTGGTGTCTCTACCTTCACCACGGGGATATTCCGCACCTGGTACGGTCTGAACAACGCGGCCGCTGCGGCACAGCTCTCCGCCATGCTGCTGCTGGTGGTGTTTGCCTTGATCATTCTCGAGAAGATCTCCCGCAAGCAGGCGCGCTATCACCATACCAGCCAACGTCACCAGGCACTGACCCGCTTCCAGTTGAATGCCAGGCAGTCGAGCATGGCTTTCCTGATCTGTTTCGGGGCCCTGCTATTGGGTTTCATCCTGCCGGCGGGCCAGCTCTTGTGGTGGGCCTTGACCACGGCTGAGGAGAGTCTCGACAGCCGCTTCCTGAGCCTGGTCAGCCACACCATCATGCTGGCAGGGACAGCTTCAATCCTGGCCCTGATGCTGGCGCTGCTACTGGGCTATGGAAAGCGGCAGCAGAAGAGTTGGGCAACCCAGTTTGCGGTGAGACTGGCGGGGATGGGGTATGCCATACCGGGTACGGTTATCGCTATCGGCGTGATGATCCCTTTTGCCGCCTTCGATAATGCCCTCGATAGCTGGATGCGGGAGCAGTTCGGCTGGTCCACCGGGTTGATCCTGAGCGGTACCCTGATCGCCCTGGTGTTTGCCTATCTGGTACGCTTCCTGGCGGTATCCTTACACACAGTGGAGGCGGGCTTGGGCAAGATCCGTCCCACCATGGACGAGGTGGCCCGGTCCATGGGTACGGGCTCGGGTGAGATTGTGCGCAGGGTGCATATGCCGATGCTCAAGGGCAGCCTGATGACGGCCCTGTTGCTGGTCTTTGTGGATGTCTTGAAAGAGTTGCCCGCGACCCTGATACTGCGTCCCTTCAATTACAATACCCTGGCAGTCAGGGCCTATGAACTGGCATCCGACGAACGCCTTGCGGACGCCTCCTATGCCGCGTTGACGATAGTTGCAGTGGGTATACTTCCAGTCATACTGTTGAGTCGAACCATAACCCGGTCACGTCATGCCAAATCAACTTGAAGTCAGGCGAGCAAGCGTCAAGTATGGTCGCCAGTTGGTGGTGGACAGTGTCAGCTTCGAACTGGAGAGCGGCGAGATAGGTTGTCTGCTGGGACCCAGCGGTTGTGGCAAGACCAGCCTGTTGCGTGCCATCGCGGGGTTTGAGCCACTGGCGCAGGGAGAGATCCTGTTACACGGTCGCCGGGTCTCCCTGCCAGGTCATACCCTGGCCCCGGAGAAGCGCCAGGTCGGCATGGTATTCCAGGATTTTGCCCTCTATCCCCATCTCAGCGTCAGGGACAACGTCGCCTTTGGGCTACGCGGGGGCAGTGGTAAGTCGCAACGACAGCGGGTTAAGGAGTTGCTGGCACTGGTCGGCCTAAACGGTCTTGAGGAGAAATATCCCCACCAGCTTTCAGGCGGACAGCAGCAACGCATTGCATTGATCCGCGCCATGGCGCCTCGGCCGGAGATACTGCTGCTGGATGAACCCTTCTCCGGACTCGACGTGGAGTTGCGGGAGCAGTTGGCTGGCGAGGTACGTGAGATTCTGAAAAGAGAGGGGGTGACCGCAATCCTGGTAACCCACGACCAACTGGAGGCGTTCGCCCTGGCCGATATCATCGGTGTGCTGGGTAGCGGACGTTTGCGTCAATGGGATAGCGGTTACAACATCTACCATAAACCGGCGGATCGATTCGTGGCGGAGTTTATCGGCAAGGGCTCGATGATCCCTGGACGGGTGTTGGAGGATGGGCGTATCGATTCCGTGCTCGGGATCATGTGCGCCGATCTCAAGCAGCAACACCAGGCGGGGGATTCAGTTGAACTGCTGCTGCGACCCGACGATATCATTCATGATGATCAGAGTGATTATAAGCTGAAGATCGTCGGCAAGGTTTTTCAAGGCGCTGAGTATCTCTATACCCTCTCCCTGGATGATGGCACCGAGCTGTTATGCCTGGTGCAGAGTCACCACGATCATGGGATAGGGGAGAGACTCGGGGTTCGACTGGCAGTGGAACACGTGGTGGCGTTATAGAATCCCAGGTCACACACATCGTCAATCGACCACTGGTAATCAAAAGGTGATGGAACTGCCCCCGACCATATGTTCCAGAATCGAGGCAAGGCCGCGAGGTTGTATGAACGCCTGTCTAAGCAAGGGTTTGCCTTCACTGTCTTGTGGCAGGGAACAGACGGTGTCACAGGCTGAACAGACAAAGATCTTGCCATCCAGTTCGACAAAGTTCTCCATCAGACTTGCCAGGGCCGGAAAGCCTTTCTGACTGATACCTTCACAGCTGCCCTGGTAGGCCCAGTGGCTGCCGTCACCCACAAGGAAAAGTTGCGTATCGAGATCCATGGCCATGGCGGTACATGCGGCCGAGAAGGCTAAAGTGGCCCGTTTACCACCATCTTCTGCACCGGAACTCAATACAACCACATAGTTATTGATATTTGATAGATG
>NATW01000162.1 GCA_003094555.1 gamma proteobacterium symbiont of Ctena orbiculata | reverse complement strand
CCTTTTTATTGGGGCTTGGTTTGGCTGCGATCTATCTCTCGCGGGAGGAGACTATTTGGTTGTATCCTCTTCTAACGGTCGCATTTGGCCTGCTTGTCTACCAGGCGGACAGGCTCAGAATGGTGCAGATGGCAGCCAGGATACTCCCAGTGCTGTGTCTGGGTTTAGCCATTCCGATAGTGACGGTAATGAGCGCGAATTATATGAAATATGGATATTTTGGTGTTACAGATACGTCGCTCAAGCAGTTTAAGTCAGCGACAAAACTGATAAAAAGCGTACGTACCGGTGAAGAGATACCCTTTGTGGATGTCACTCATAACTCCCTGCAGCAGATCTATTCCGTGAGTCCTGAGCTGGCCAAATTTCAACCCTACCTCGAGGGGGATTTGGGCAGGCAGTGGGGAGGGCTGATGTGTAAGCGCTATTCTCAGGCCTGCAATGAGATCGGCGGCGGTTATTTTTTTTGGGCGTTGCGGGATGCCCTTGCTGCAGAGGGATATTTCCAGGATCCGGCCAAGTTGCAGGGGGTGTTTTCTGCAATCAGTAGAGAGCTGAATGACGCCTGTGTCACTGCCCGGCTGGATTGTTCGCGTCGGGCCTGGCCGCTGCGCTATCCGATTAGAATTGAGAGAGTGGATGACTACCTGGCCAAGCTGCCGGGCTTCGCCAAGTATATGCTGACCGGACTGAATGGCCGCCTGCCTGGTTATGGTTCCCCGAAGGGGCCAAAGGATAGGCTCAAGGTGTTCAAGCAGTTGTCGAATGCATCCTTAATGCCAGGTTCAGGTCAGGATATGTTCCATGTATCCGGATGGCTGCTGTCAGATAGCCCTGAGAAATATATTGCGATTGTACCTATTCCTTTTGCTGCCTATACCAACCGCTTCAGTCTAAAGGCGAGTAAAGATGTCAAGCGCCACTTTGCGGACCACAGTCATGCGGGTTTATCGCGCTTTAGCGTTGAAGGGCCGTGTAAGAATGGCCAGTGTGAATTGTTGGTCATGTCCGGTGGCAGGCAGACACGTTTCGATCAACCGCTGGTCCGTCCCGGGGCTGATTTAAAACAAGACGGTTTGCATCTGCATGTCGATACTGTTGAGCGTGTAGCCGGTGAGCCGCAGTTGTTTGGCGTTGAGAAGTGGAAGATTGCGGTGTTCAAGAAAATCGGTGGAATATACAATAACCTGTTGTTCTACCTGTCACTGATTGCCACGGTTATCATTGCACTTGCCTGCTATGCCTTCATCTTCAGGGGTTATCGAAGTCTTTTGTTGGGAGGTGTTTTGATTGCCGTCTTGGGTATGGTTGCCCGCTTGGGTGTGCTTGCCTTGTTTGATGATTTTACCCAAAGCCCGGTGCTTGGGCAGATTCGGCATTTCATCCCGGTGATGCCCCTGTTGCTACTCTATATAAGTATGAGCTTTCTGATTCTGTTTGAAATGTTTACCGGTATGCATAGGTTGAGTAAAAAGAGTGTTGAATCTTTAACCCTAAACTCTGACAATGATCCTTTGACATAATTGCGGATTTGAAATAGATGGCGAAACAGAGCAGAGGGCCGTTGGTTGAAGACGGAATCGTGGTGGGTAATACCACGCAAAAATATGAGTCAGGAAATCCGCTAACCCGTATATTGGTGAATAATTTCTGCGAAGCTGTGGGTGAATTGGCCGCCCAGGCCGCACCGCAAACGATCTTCGAAGTGGGTTGTGGCGAAGGGCATGTTACCAAGGTGCTGCTGGAGCGAACCAAAGCCAACATCGATGCCGTCGATATTTCCGAAACCATCCTGGATATGGCAAGAGAGAATGTAAACTCCAGCAGGGTCAGTTTTGAGTGCGAGAATATCTATGCCATCGAAGGTGAAAAGCGGCGTGCCGATCTGGTGGTGTGCTGTGAAGTGCTTGAGCACCTGGATGATCCCCAGCGGGGGTTGGAGATACTTGCCGATGCTGCCGCACCACACGCCATCCTGAGTGTGCCAAGGGAGCCACTCTGGCGGGTCTTGAACATGGCGCGAGGCGCCTATTGGAATGATTGGGGAAATACGCCGGGTCATCTGCAGCACTGGTCAAAATCCGGTTTTGTGAATTTTGTCTCGCAGGAGTTTGAAGTCATGCAGGTGCGGTCCGTTCTCCCCTGGACGATTCTTATCGCCCGCTCGCGGCGCGCCGTATGAGGTATGCAGGGCTATTTATGTACCGAGACCACTTCTGGCTCCACGGATCCGCTATGTTCCGGGACCAACTGGCCTAGCACTCTTTTCAGTTCATCGTCATTGACCGTGTCGCAAGCTGCTTTCATCTCATCCAGGCTGTTCAACAACCAGTGCCAGTCCACATCCCGGTGATGTGCCAGAAAGACCTTTTCGTGGGCGGTCTTGTGTAGATGCTCCATCTCGTGAAATAACTCTTCGTAGAGCTTTTCCCCAGGGCGCAGACCGATGTACTCGATATGTATGTCTACATCTGGTGTCCTGCCGGATAAGTGAATCATCTGTTCCGCCAGATAGCTGATCTTGATGGGCTCTCCCATGTCGAGCACGAAGATTTCGCCACCCTCACCCAACACCACCGTCTGCATGATCAACTGACAGGCCTCAGGGATGGTCATGAAATAGCGCTCCATGCGGGGATCGGTCACCGTGACCGGTCCCCCGGCCTCGATCTGCTTGCGAAACAACGGGATCACACTGCCGGCAGAGCCCAGCACATTGCCGAAACGTACGGTGATGAATTTGGTGTCGGAGTGGGCATCGAGGTTTTGGCAATAGATCTCCGCGCCTCTTTTGCACGCCCCCATCACGTTGGCGGGATTGACGGCCTTGTCTGTGGATACCAGCACGAAGACACCGCATTTGAAGCGGTCGGCGCTCTGCGCCAGGATACGTGTTCCCAGGATATTGTTACGCACAGCCTGACGCAGCTGATGTTCGAGCATGGGAACGTGTTTGTAGGCGGCTGCGTGGAATACCACCTCGGGTTTCGTCTGGGCAAATAGGTTTTCCACCATCGGCTGGTCGGTTATATCGCCGAGATGGCACTCGAGTGAGAGATCGGGATAGTTACTGAGCAGCTCCATTTCGATGCTGTAGAGATTGAACTCGCTGATCTCCAGCAACACCAGTCGGGCCGGCTTGATAGTGGCAAGTTGGCGACACAGCTCAGAGCCGATGGAACCGCCAGCGCCGGTGATCAGGATAACCTTGCCGGAGAGTGCGTTGTCGATACTGTCCCAGTCGAGGGATACCGGGTCACGTCCCAGCAGGTCTTCGATGGATACGGTACGCAGATTGTTGATCTGCACATCCCCGGATATGAGGTCGTTCAGTTGCGGTACTGAGCGGAACGGAATATCCGCTTGTTCACACAGCTCAACCACACGCCGCATCTGCCGGGAAGAGGCGGATGGGATAGCCAGCATTACGATATCTATGCCCAGCTCTTCGCACAGCCGGGGGATATCGTCACAGGTGCCGGAAACCGGGATGCCATGGATCTCGCGCCCCTGGCGCCGCTGTTTGTCATCGACAAAGGCAACCGGGCTGTAGTCGCCCCGGCGATTACGCAGGATATCCCGTGCCAGCATCTCGCCGGCCTTGCCTGATCCCACGATCAGAACCCGTTTGCCGGGGGAGAGGTCCAGTCGATGGTCTTTCAGCAGGCGATAGATCAGTCTTGGGCCGCTCAACAGCATGACCAGTAGAATGGCATGGATCACCGGTACCGAACGGGGAACACCACCGGCCCGCGTGAAGATAAACAGTAAGGCCACACTGACCACCGTGCCAACCGCTACAGCCTTGAGGATGCGGACGATATCGGGCAGAGAGGCGAAGCGCCAAATGCCTCGATAGAGGCCAAACAGCATAAAGGCGGTGAGTTGAATCGGAAGCACGAACAGCAGGCCCACCAGGGCATCCGAATAGTAGGCGGCAGGCACCACCTCCAGGTTGTAGCGCAACCAGTATGCCAAGAGCCAGGCAATAGGTACCATCATCACATCGTGCGCCAGCGCTACCGCTTGCGAACGTAGATGGCGAGGTAGTATGTCTTTGCTCATGCAGGCTCCCGGGCCCCGTAATCGGTATGGAAAACTGATTTTGAGCCTATTCTACCCCATTGTGGGAAATGGGCAGAGCGGTGTCTGCAGATTTCGTGCGGTTGGCGCCATCCTGCCGAGACTATCTGCCTATCCATACTTCTGGCTGGATCTTTGGCCAACGATTGCTGGTATAATTTTCTCAACTATCCGCCATTAGCCATCCACAGTGAAGAGACCTGATAATGAAAACCCATCCCTGTCATAGCCGCTACAGCGGCTTTACCCTGATCGAGCTACTGGTGGTCATGGCGATCCTCGCGATGCTGGCCGGGCTCGTGGGTCCCAAGGTCATGAATGCCTTGGGTGAGTCGAAGAGCAAGACCGCCAGGGTTCAGTTGGAAGAGTTGTCGGCGGCGTTGGATATCTATCGCTTGGATACAGGTAACTATCCCCGCGGCCATCACGGCCTGAGGGCACTGGTGGAGCGCAGCGACGGGGTAGAGAACTGGAATGGCCCCTATCTGAAGAAAGCCAAACTGCCAAAAGACCCCTGGGGGGTGGACTATATCTACCGTTTCCCCGGCGAACACGGTGATTATGACCTCTACTCCCTCGGCGCGGATGGTGTTGAAGGGGGTGAAGGTGAAGCAAAGGATATCAATGGTTGGGAGTGATACTCGCTGATCATCTGAGGATCCCAAGATGATCCGGTTTGACCATATTTCACTCAGACGTGGCACCAAACTGCTCTTGCAACAGGTGGACTTCACCCTCTATGGGGGATGGAAGGTCGGAATCACCGGCGGTAATGGGAGCGGTAAATCGAGTCTGTTCCATATGATCCTGGGTGAATTGCAGGCTGACGAGGGGAACCTCAAATTGCCGCAGAACATCGAGATCGCGCATGTGGCCCAGGAGACGCCGGCTTTGATACGCTCCGCCCTCGATTATGTCATGGATGGTGACCGTAGATTGCGGGAGATCGAGGGGGAGTTGTCCCAGGCCGAAGCGGACGATAACGGTGCCGCCCTGGCCCAGTTACATGAAGCATTCCACCATATCGATGGTTACAGCGCCAAGGCCCGGGCCGGCGAGTTGCTGCATGGACTGGGCTTTTCCCCTGAGGATGAGACCCAGCCGGTCAACCGCTTTTCAGGTGGCTGGCGTGTACGTCTCAATCTTGCCCAGGCCTTGATGTGCCGTTCCGACCTGTTGCTTCTCGACGAACCAACCAACCACCTGGATCTGGATGCCGTGATCTGGTTGGAGTCCTGGTTGCGCAACTATGCCGGCACCCTGTTGTTGATCTCCCATGATCGGGATTTCCTCGATCAGGTGACGGACCATATCGTGCACATTGAGCAACAGCAGGCGACCCTCTATAACAGCAACTACAGCGGTTTTGAGCATACCCGGGCTGCGCGACTGGCCAATCAGCAGGCAGCCTACGAAAAACAGCAGCGCGAAATCACCCATATTCGCAGCTATGTCGACCGGTTTCGCGCCAAGGCCACCAAGGCGCGTCAGGCCCAGAGTCGTCTGAAGGCCCTGCAACGGATGGAAATGATCGCTCCCGCCCACGTGGATTCACCCTTCCACTTCAGTTTTGCGGAGCCGGAGAAAAACCCGCACCCACTGCTGCAACTGAGTGATCTGGCGATAGGCTATAACGGTCAGACCATTCTCAAGGATGTCCAAATCAACCTGGCGCCGGGGGACCGGATTGGCCTGCTGGGACCAAACGGAGCCGGTAAATCGACCCTGATCAAATTACTCGCAGGTGAGCTCGAACCCATCGCGGGGCAGCGCTCGCCGGCACAGGAGTTGTGCATCGGTTATTTCGCGCAACATCAGCTGGAGCAGCTGGATCCTGAGGCCAGTCCGCTGCTGCACCTGCAACGAGTCGATCCCAAGGCGAGCGAGCAATCCCTGCGTAACTATCTTGGTGGGTTTGGCTTTCATGCCGATCAGACGCTCCTGCCGGTGGCGCCCTTTTCTGGCGGTGAGAAAGCACGCCTGGTGCTGGCATTGCTGGTCTACCAGCGTCCCAATCTGTTGCTCCTGGATGAGCCGACCAACCATCTCGACCTGGAAATGCGCTATGCCGTTGGCCAGGCCCTGCAGGATTTCCAAGGGGCGATGGTGATCGTATCCCATGACCGACACCTGTTACGTATCACCACGGACGAGTTCTGGCTGGTGCATGGGGGTGGGGTCGAGCCCTTTCAGGGTTCCCTGGATGACTATCCAGCATGGCTGGCTGCGGAGAGTCGCGGCGGGAGTGGTGATTATACCGCCGAGGTGGATTCACAGAGTGGACATACCGCCTCGGCCAGAAAGGATAGAAAACGTGAACAGGCAGAACGACGAAAACGCCTTCAGCCGTTGCGCCAACAGCAGTTGAAATTTGAGCGGGAACTGGAAGAATTACACCTCAGGCAACAACAGTTGGATGAGCTGCTGGCTGATCCCATGCTCTACGATCCATCGCATAAGGAAGAATTAAAACAACGACTTATTGAAAAAAGTGATCTAGAGAGAGCGTTGGCCGACTGTGAGCATGGCTGGTTGAGCATCAGTGAGCAGCTGGAAGCTGCACAAAGTGATGAAACAGTCTAAAGTGTCACCACGAGGAGAGGATTAGCTTCCTTGACAGTGTGCCCAGCAGGTAGAATGGCTGGCTGTGCTTTGCTATCAAATAATTAGTGCATTGGATTGTTTGATCGTATGGATTAGGACATGCACATATTTTGAGAACAAATGATGAATATTTATGTAGGAAATTTGCCCTGGACCGTTAAGGATGATGAGTTACGTCAACTTTTCACAGAGTTTGGAGATGTCTCCAGCGCTAATGTCATCATGGATAAATTTTCAGGGCGGTCGAGAGGGTTCGGGTTTGTTGAGATGCCGGACTCATCCGCGGCTGAAAGTGCAATCAAGGCACTGAATGAAAAGGAACTTGGAGGGCGTAATCTCCGGGTCAACGAGGCAAAGCCTCGTGAAGAACGCCCCCCGCGTCGATCCAGACACTAGATTTGAACTTGCGGGGATTGCTTGCAGAGTAATTCCCGCTCTTAAACGTAACAATATGATTGCCTGTAGCAACAGGACAGAGACCTATTCGCAATATGAAAGGCTTCTTAGCACTACTTTTTCTGATTGCCCTGGCATTTCTGATCTGGCCCTATACCGCGGTCTACCGACTGGATAAGGCCCTGCAGTCGAATGATCAGCAGGCACTCAACGAGTTAATCGATCTGACAGCAGTGAGAGAGCAGATCAAACGCAAACTCAATAAGAATGTAGAAAGCACCATCGGGGATGTCTCGAATAGTTTCATCGACTGGTTACAAGGTGGCATCCAGCGCATGGGTGCCGATGCGGTGGAGCGGATGGTCGATATCCAATGGGTAGTCGCCCAGTTACGTTCGCACAACCGCAAACCTGGTCAGGGCGGTTTTCTGGATCGAATGACCTATGCCTTTTTCGATGGACCGGACAGATTGCTGCTGCGCATCGGCGATTGGGATGACAATCCGGTGCATGCCCACCTCAGCCTGCAGGGAGTGGAGTGGCGCATCACCGCCGTATATAACTGATTTCCTTGCCGGTGTCTCCTGGTTGGCTGAAGAGGTCGCCAGAAATCATATAATTTTCAATTAGTTAATTCGATATTTTCAGTCAGCGGCCGATTTCCTCAGGGGACCCGGATTCGGCCAATCAGAACTAAAGAATTACGCCAAACAGCCGCTCAATCATTCTGAGGTTCAACAATGTTGAGTCCGTGAACCTATGTTGACATAAAAGTGCGCCCCCGAGGTTGCGCTCAGGAAGATAGAGAGAATCGAATCATGGCCGAAATCAGTTTTAACCAAAAACTCTTTGATGTCTGTCCTACTGGCATGCTGGCTATTGACAGTGAAGTCTGTATTCGATGGATGAATCCCGCATTGGAAGCGATGCTCGATCTGTCCGGTGAAGAACTCATTGGTAAAGACAAGAATACACTGCCAGCGAGCCTGCACGCCCTGTTTGACGAGACCGATATGCTACATCTGTCACTCAACGGTGATGGTGAGCGATGGTTGCAGCGGGAAGTGCGAGAAGTGGTGGATGGTAAGAATACCCAACTGCGACTGCATTTCTATCATGATATTAGTCAACTGGTGCTGGCTCAACGGGAGAGCGATCAGTTACGCAGACAAGTTGAGGATCTCACCATTACCGATGAGTTGACCGGCATGGCAAATCGTCGTGCCACGATTCAGGCAATCGGTGCGCAGGTTACCCGCAGCAGGCGTTACGGTAATTTACTTACCCTGGGTGGCATGCGCTTGAGCCATCCCGACCAGGCAGGGGATTCACTCCCGGAGACCTCCATCCTAGTAATGACCCAGTATCTGCGTGAACGGCTACGTTGGGCCGATGTCATTGGGCGCTATGAAGATCAGCTGTTTCTGCTGGTGATGCCGGAAACCAGCATAGCGGATGGCAAAAAACTGTTGCAGCAGATCGTCAACGAGTGTCGTGGCGGCGCTCTGCAGGGTCTGGGGGATAATCCAGTTCCCGATTTACAGTTTGGTGTTTCGGAATGGTCCAAAGGTGATGATGCACAACGACTGATCGTTCGTGCAATCGAGTCGATCGAAGCATAGGCAGAGTGCTGAATCCAGGGTGTCTGTTCCGCCCGCCACCCCTCTGGTATGCGAGGTCACATACCAAGCCCTAGGCGGAATCTTATGACATCCATGTGCACAGTCGGCAGCGCCAGTCTCCTGTTGGTTCAATATCGGTAGTAAGATAGATGCCCGAATCGCAACGCATTACCTTCGAAGAGGGTATCAGCAGAAAAGAGCTAAATGCAGTTCGACAGCGCTTTACGCGCTTACATCGTGAACGCCTGCGACGAATCCTGGTTGAGTTGCGAAAGAGTCAGCAGGAGTTCCTGCATCTCCTGCCACTGTTGTTTCATATCAATCATCCCATGTTACCTGGTTTCGTGAGTAGCGAGACCCCCACCGGCATCTCTGATTACAGCCCATCCAGGAAGGCCCTGGAAATGGCCAACAAACTGAGTCGCAGTTTCGAATACAAGAAACGCGCACAACGTGTCTATCATGTACATGGTCTCTATCTGATGGGCAGTACCGGAACCATAGGCCAGTCATCCGGCAGCGATTTCGATCTGTGGCTCTGTTTCGACTCGGGATTGAGCGATAAGCAGCGCCAGCAACTGCAACAGAAAGCGACTCGGATAGAGAAAAGCGCAGCAGAACTGGAATTGGAACTGCATATCTTTCTCATCGATCCCGCACGTTTCCGGCAGGGTGAGAAATCCAAATTGTCCAGGGAGAGTAGTGGTACAACGCAACACAATCTGTTGCTGGAGGAGTTCTATCGCAGCGCGGTGCTGCTGGCCGGGCGCTATCCCTTGTGGTGGCTGGTGCCGCCGGAGAAAGAGGACGATTATCAGGCCTTTGCAGACTATCTGCTCACCAATCGCTTTATCAAGGCAGTGGAGGTTATTGACCTGGGCGGGCTTGATCATGTGCAGGCCGGAGAGTTCTTCGGTGCGGCCCTGTGGCAGTTGTACAAAGGTATAGATTCACCCTATAAATCGATTCTTAAGATCTTTCTCATGGAGGCCTATAGCCGCCATTACCCCTCGCCCCCGTGGCTGGCGCAACAGGCGAAGCGGGCCATCTATGAGGGTGAAAAGGATATCGACAAGCTGGATTCCTATATTCTGCTCTATCAGCAGGTAGAGACCTATCTGAAACAGAACAAAGACCTGGATCGGCTGGAGCTTGCCCGCCGCTGTTTCTACTTCAAGGTCGGCGAACGCTTGAGTCGTACCAAGAAGAGTGAGAACTGGCGCCTACGATCCATGTTGGAACTGACCCGCCAGTGGGGCTGGGGACAGACCCAACTACAGATGATGGATACCCGGGCGGAGTGGAAGATCGACCGGGTCATCAAGGAGCGCAACGCCCTGGTCGGAGTATTGACGCGCAGCTATCGGCTGCTGACCGATTTCGCACGCAGGTATGCCAAGGAGAGCCATATCGATCCCCAGGAACTCAATTTGCTGGGACGTAAACTCTATACCGCGCTCGATCATCGGCCAGGAAAGATCGATCATATCAATCCTGGTATCTCGAAAAATCTCGCCGAGGAGCAGCTTTCACTCCACCATCGATCTGCAAGGGACGGTGAGCCGGCATGGATGTTGTATCGAGGCAAACTTGAGGCAGGAGAAGTCATAGAGCATCGGCCCATAAAGATCTCGAAAAATCTGATCGAGATCCTGTTGTGGAGTCATGTCAATCAGGTGTGGGGGAAGGGCACTGTTATTACCTTCGTTTCAGGCGAGACTCTGCTGCGCCGTGATGAACTGTTCTCACTACAGCGCAGCGTGCGTCGTCTTTTTCCCCAATACATGCCACCTTCTGCGGGTATGACTGTGCTTGCCAAGCCGGCGACGATTATCATGAGTGCGCTGTTTATCAATATTGGTGTAGATCCAATGGAGCATCTGACCAAGGAAGGGAAGCAATTGACCAGTGAGCGTCATGACCCACTTAGTTTTGCCTCGTCCCGCACCAATCTGGTGACGAACTTGGAGAAGATTCATCAGACCAGTTGGGGGGAACTGCAGGTGTCTCGCCACGAGGGCGCAGAGGGGTTGATGGATGTGCTCTGCTATATCCTCAATCTGCAACCGGAAGCGGATGTTGCGCCTTTGCAGATATATGCCTACAGCTATTCGGGTGTGCGAGGCGGTCAGATTGCATTGAGGGTTACCGAATTGTTCAACCACGTGGTTCAGCGATTCCGCAATGATGAACTAGGTAATGGCCGTTATGTATTCCGTATGGGCAAGGCTTTTTTCATCGTTCAGAAGCAGGCAGAGCATGGTTTTGTCTGGCAAAGCCTGGAGTCGTTCGAGAGCCTGATCGATGAGTTGGAACAGCCGCAACAGATCTACCGGGCCCTTGAATTCGATCCTGAGATACTCGTAAACAGTCCCTATCCTGTACTCTTCAAGTTGAATAAACCGGATGTGATCCAACTCTTTTTCAGGATTGGGAAAAGTCAGGCGGAAATTTATGTGCTTGATGAGCAGGGGGCTCTATTTCAGCAGTCTATAGCAGTGGATAGTCCGCGATTCCTGATGCGACAGCAGCGCCGTTTCCTCAACAGCTTGCAGCAACTGAGAAATCTGGTTCTGGACTCACCAAGTGATCTGCTGCTCGAGCCGGAGTTTTATCAACTGTCGGCCGACAACGAAGGGCAATATTATGCCGAGCATCGACGGGTGCCGTTGCTGGATAATGATGACTATCTGGAGTTAACCATGATCGGCGATTCCGGTTTGACCAGAAGAGAACCCGTGTCCCTGATCTGCGGTGATAAGGAGTTCACCCGACTTGAGTATGGCGATGAGCTGTATGCGGCAATTGTGCAGTACATTCATGGCATTCGTGACAGCGACGAGGGTTATCCCATCTATCTGACATCAATCCGTTTGAGCGGCATGGAGCCTATCCAGACGCTCTCCACGGTTGATTTGTTAAATATGAAGAAACACGTGGAGAGGCGTCTGAATTCGGAAGCGATGTAGCTCGGCCGTTACTGTACCAATCAATAATTATTTAGTGGCACCAGGTTTTTCAATAACCTTGATTAGCTCCAGCTCAAAGATAAGCGTCTCATTGGGACCGATTTTCTTACCTGCCCCTCGCTCCCCATAGCCCAGCTCAGGGGGTATGACTATTCTCCACTTCGCCCCGGGCTTCATCAGCAGCAGGGCTTCACTGAAACCCGGAACAACCCTGTCAACATTGAATGTTGACGGTTTGCCACGCTGTCGTGAGCTGTCGAAGACTGACCCGTCGATAAGTGTCCCATGGTAGTGCACTGCTACCGAATCACCGCTTTGAGGTGATGCGCCCTCACCAGGTTCCATCACTTCATACTGCAACCCGCTTTTCTGGGTGACCACATTTTTCCGTTTGCCGTTTTCAGCAAGATAGGTTGCAGCCTTGGCCTTGTTGTCCGTAGCGGTCTTTGCACGTTTTGTTTCCATATTTGCATAGTGCTTCTTCATGGCGGCGCGCATCTGTATGGCGTCGAGTCTTAGCTGCTTGTTATGCAAGGAGTCTTCCACGGCTTGGAGAAAGACTTGCATATCAAGGTCACCGGTTTGCTGAGCGCGCAACATCTTGCCTATCTGAACACCGACGGTATAGCTGTACTGCTGTTTGTCTGAGATAAGTTCAGTGGCGAAGCTAGGTAGTGAATAGAATAGCGCTGCAGTAAACAATGTAATGTTCAAACGTCTCATCGTTACAAAATTTCCTAAGTGTCGTGATATGTATGTTTTGTAATGTGCCTTATCGAGGCAAGGATATCTGATCGATATCATCGATTGAAGTTCAAAATCGATTTCTCATTATTTGTCTTCTTCATGTGTATGCGCCGACACAACATCGCCTGACTGATTGTAACTGGGTTGGCTGATGTCGTTAGAGGGTGAGAGTGTTTCGGATACGATATACGAAGGCCTTCTTTTAACCTCACGATATATTTCGCCTATATACTCCCCGATCAATCCCAGGCTGAAGAGAATCATGCTGCCGATGCCCAGAATCAGGAGAATCACGGTCGGGAATCCCTCCTCGGCAAACCCCATCCACTTGTGCCACAGGGTTTGGATAGTCAAAGCCAGACTGAAGATCAGTCCAGCGACCCCAAGCCATGTCACGATTCTGAGGGGCAGGGACGAAAAGCTGATGATGGTCGATCTGGCGAGGGCCAATAGGTTGTGCAAGCTCCACCCGCTCTCTCCCGTCTCTCTATCGGGCGGTTCAAATTCGATCGCCGCGGCGTCGAATCCCATCCAGGCAGTCAGGCCACGGAAATAGCGGTCCGTTTCCGGTAGATTGATATATTGATCCATGACACGCCGGTCGAGTAACTTGAAGTCGCTGGCGCCCTGCATATCAAGCCCGCTCGACAGGCTGAAAATACGGTAATACAAACTTGCCCCCATGCGTTTCATGAATGATTCATGCTGGCGTTTCCGTTTTACGCCCTCTACGATGGGGGTTCTTCCCTGGTCCCAAAGATCCAGCATCTTCGGTATCAGTTCGGGGGGATGTTGCAGGTCTGCGTCAAGTACGATCGCGGCGCTGCCCTCAGCCTGGCGCAATCCGGCCAGGATTGCAGCCTCTTTGCCGAAGTTTCGACTCAGGCGAATAGCCGCTACATGTAGCGATGGCCGGTCTGTTGTGGTGAATTCGGATATCAGCCGCCAGGAGTCATCTGAGGAGCCGTCATCGACCATCACCAGTTCGAATTCGTAGCTGGATTTTTCCAGCACGGCAGTGATTGCCCGCCAGAAACGGTCGAGCCCGGCCTGCTCATTACGGATTGGAACAATCAGTGAGATAAGCATGCTCTCTCCTGCTTATGATAGAAAAATCAGCCGCTTCATTGTAATGTAATTGATGCCGACCAGGATAATTTCGGTGACCAGTTTCGCCGCAACCGGCTCGAGCCCCAGAACATCGATAAACAGAATAATACAACCAATGCTCAGCAGGTATGAAAAAACCCACAGAAGCAGATAGCTTAGAAACTGTTTGCCTAGTGCATGCCGGGCGAAATTTCTGTTTTTATATACAAAAACCTTGTGGCCTGCAAAAGCGACCAGTGCTCCGCTGACTCTTGCCGCGGTCTGGGCCCAGACGATTCCGACTATAGAGTGGCATACAACAAATACCGCGAAATCGATTACCCAGGCAGTGATACCGACCATCAAGTAGCGTGAAAACTGTAATGAAACAGCCTTTTCGATGAGGTTTTTGATTGAGAGTGATTTCATCAATGGGATCTGAGAAATCCACCACAGCCGTCTTGCCTGGTGCTTTGGATCAGTCTAACGGGGGTCAGCATGGATCTTGTCAGCAGGCAAATCCGCGATTGAGAATATTGAGCTGTTGCTTCGTCCGGGTATTTCAAACGTAGATCGAATCTATACCTCTGCCTATATTGAGTATGGGTATAGGTTTTGAATGAACTCAGTTGCGTCTTTTCCGGTCTGTACGGCGTCACAAATAAAAACTGTTGTTCAATATCTTCCGGTGGTAGCTCCGTCCAACCCGTGAGATATAGATTTTTGCCTTCGGCGCTGATCGCTTCGATTACTCCGTTGGCATGTTCGAAGAGTGGTGGATAGGGCGGGGAGAGTGTCACTACAAGTATCCCGGGTTGCCAGGTTTGCTCGGCTGTTCCGTTTGCGGTTATCCGCGCGTCAATCTCGCGTATGCAATTGCATGACTGATCATACTCAACCATAGAATAATCTGTATTCTTCAGGCTGGGTAAATAATCTCGTTGGGTCAGTATACCAACTCTTTGCAGCCCGGCGCCGTCTACCTTGTTGAGGGCATTCCTGATGCCGTTTAAGACAGTGTCCTGGTGATATGCGTTTTTGTTGTTTGAAAAAAATATCGTGTTGGGTGCCGGTGAAGTGAACAGGCGGTAAACGGTATCGAAGTCGTCAAGTCTGGGTTGAACGCTGTCTCGTACCTGGTGGGCATGCACGGCAACACTGAGTAGCAGTAGCAGGCTGATGCCCCTCCGGTAGGGATATCTCCATGCTGGCAGGTTGGCGAGAGCGATCGCGGTAATGATGGAAATCAGCCACCAGGGCAGGAAAAGATAGCGATCCGGTCGCGTGATTCCGGGAAACCCGAGCAGTGGAACCATTGGCAGCAAAACAGCAACTCCTGTAACCATGGTCAGGGGCAGGTTGAGTCGCTTCCTGTACAGGGTGTATCCCACCAGCACCAAGACAATTGCCATTACCGCGAAGCTCAAAGGGGTTGTACCGAATAACAATTGGGGAATTGCAATAAACTCGAGAAGTTTATCCGACCATGAGTGTCCATGGGGCGAGGCATCATAACCACCGACCAGACTGCCCAGTACCAGAAATCGCCACAGGGTGTAGCAGAGCGTCCAGGCAAACATCGGTGCGGCGTGCATCAGGCGCCGGCTTGGTGTGGCTTTATTTAAGAACAGCAGGATGATCGGCAGGGGGACATAGATCTCCTTACAAACGGAAGCCAGCATATAGCACAGTGTTGCTGTCAAAGCGAGTCGCCAATTCGCTCTCTCCAGGCTATGCACATAGAAGTGAACAGCCAATATGCTAAACATGAGCCCGGCAATATAGTGGCCAACCATCAGCTGTTGCGAAACGATCAGTGACGGTGCACCGAGCAGGAACAGGAGTGCGCCTGAGAGTGCAAAGCGAAGATCAAGCCAGAAACGCAGCAGCAGAAATGTGGCAATCCCACAGCCGGCCATGACCGTCAGGTGTTGGAGATAAAATCCACGCGGTGAGACGCCGAACAACCAGAGATTCAGGTCGTAGATAAGAGGATTGAATGGCGTCAGGTTGTTGAACGAGTAGCCCCGTGTGATTGCCGGCACAAGGAAATAGTCTAAGGGGGAGAAGCGGCTGGCATAATCGAGAAGCCAGCCGTCGTCAAAGCGCCAGAATGCAGAAAGTGCCGTGTGATTGGCAAAAAAAGTCACCACCAGCAAGGTTAGAATGGTTGCTGTGGTTGCCATCTGTGGACGCATTGTCGATAAAAATCCGTTCAATTTTCATCTCATGGAATCATGCCGGGGGTGCAAACATGATTGGTAGTATTCCCGCTCATGTTTCAGTCGACGGGATATTCGCTTCGGCATAGACGTTACCATGAACATCACCTCTTAAGCGAACCCTATCGCGATACGATTCGGCATTGAGAATCAACTGTTGTATGATGCTCACCCTATCCATTCCGCTGGAAGTTTAAGAAGATTGTTCAAGCTTTATCTAGATCTCTTCCGTCATCGTCAGAGCCTTTTCTTGATGGTGCGGCGCGATACCCTGCTAAGGCTGAAAGGCACCTTGCTGGGTCCGCTTTGGCTGTTGGCGCAGCCGCTGTTTTTACTGCTTGTGTACAGTTTTGTTTTCTCAGGCATACTCAAGGTCAGTTTTCGACCCGGCGGTGACACCGGCGATTTCGCCCTCTATCTGTTCGCTGCCCTGATACCCTTCGGCGCCTTGCAGGACGGCTTGTTGCGGGCCAGTGGCAGCTTGATGGAAAACCGCGACCTGCTGCTTAAAACCCAAATGCCACCGGCGGTCTTTCCGGCCGTGGCGACGATGGCAACCCTGGTACAGGAGGTGACCGGCCTTTTGATATTGATCGTGGCTGCCTGGTTGATGGGGTATGTGCCGGGGATTACGTTGGTTTTGTTGCCTCTGCTGGTGGCCCTGAGACTGTTACTGACTTTCGCCTTGGCACCGTTGGTGGCGCTCCTATCCGTGTTTATCAAGGATCTTGGTCAGCTGTTACCCATGTTGTTGACCGCACTCTTTTTCACCACACCGATCATCTATCCCTTGGAGATGGTGCCTGAGAAGTATCGCTCAATCATTGAAGCCAATCCGATCACCTGGTTGGTTCAGTCCTACCGTGCCGTGATTCTGGAAAACCAGTGGCCTGTTTCAGAACTGGTGGTGCTGGCCATAGCAAGCTTGTTCCTGACCCTCCTGATCGGGGCCCTGTTCATGCGTCTTCAGCATCGGGCCAAGGATTTTCTGTGAACGCGATTCAAGCCCAACAGCTGTCGAAAATCTATCGGCAGTACGCAAAGCCCACTGACCTCTTCAAAGAGTGGCTGCTGAAGAAACCCTTTCATGCCGAGATCAAGGCCTTGACTCCTCTCGATCTTAGCATCGAGAAAGGTGCGACATTCGGCGTCATTGGCGATAACGGAGCAGGCAAGTCGACACTGCTCAAACTGCTGGCGGGCACCTTGCGGCCCTCAACCGGTACACTCCATATAGAAGGGCGTAAGTCTGCCATCCTGGAGTTGGGGTCGGGCTTCCATCCGGAATTCTCCGGACTGGAGAATATCCGCCTGGCCTGTTCAATGCTCGGTCTGAGTGCGGCGGAAACCAAGGCACGCATACCCGATATCATCGCATTCTCCGAGCTGGGTGAAGCCATCTTGCGACCGGTCAAGTCATACTCATCCGGGATGTTTGTAAGACTTGCATTTTCTGTGGTGACCTCGATTGAACCCGATGTGCTGATTGTGGATGAGGCCTTATCTGTCGGCGATGCCCTGTTCCAGAAAAAGAGCATGGACAGAATGATGGGATTCCGCGATGAAAAGCGCACCCTGGTATTTTGTTCACACAACCTCTATCAGGTGAAGGAGTTGTGCGAGCAGGCGATCTGGCTTGATCACGGCGCCATCATGGCCCAGGGCGATTCCGCCACCGTGGTGGATGATTACCAGGATTATGTCCGCTCCCGGCAGGGGGGCAGTCCCACGGGGCAGCGGGTTTCAGGTGAGATGGAGGCAGTGAGTGATGTCTATCTGCAGGAGGTCGCTCTCGAGGGGGGGATAGATACAGCAGAGGGCACCCCGTTATTTCGCCAGGGAGATGCCCTGGCGATCAATGTGCGGGCGGAGATCGGGTCCCGCCCGGTGGATGATGTACATATAGGATTGGTGCTGATCCGCAATGATGGACTGCAGGTCTACGGCGTCTCCACCCTGATCGATCAATGCAATCTGCTACCTGTAGACGGCAGCGTCTACGGTACAAGTCTACACTTCGATACGCTGATGCTGATGTCGGGGGACTATGCCTTGGAGGCATGGTTGATCGATCGCAGCGGATTACATGTCTACGACTCGCGCCCGGTCTGCTGTCAATTCAAGGTACGCCACGAAAGCAGTGAGGTGGGTCTGGTGAAAATGGCCCATCGATGGGGTCCCCGGTAAAACATGCAGCCACCACTTGAACACTGGGATCTTGAGCTGAAATACAGGCTGCTTTTCCCTGCTTTGTCCCGTCTACCCAGATATATCGCCTATCGAGCGGCGAGTCTCTACGGCAAGTTGGAGTGTGCCAAACAGAAACAGATGGCTGAGCAGATAGCCCATCAGATGAGTCGGGCCCTGCCGGGAGAGTCCGAGGCGCAGTATCGGCAATGGACTAACTATTTCTATGCAATGCAACAGCGAGAGATCCTCGATACCTGGTACTATCCGCAACTGAGAACCGTGGAGCAGGTGGCGAAAACCATCCAGGTCGAAAACTTTCAGCAGGTCCTGGAGGCGAGGCGGGATGGCCGGCCTATGATATTGACCGGTGCCCACCTGGGCCGGTTCTGGATGTTGGGTGTGACCACGGCGGCCTACGGTATCGCGACAGGGGCCCTGGCCAGGGACGATGAAGCGCAGAACACCTGGGGCCTGCCCGAGCCTGAATTCAGATATCGAAAGCTGAAATTGGCACGCCTCAGGGCCTGTTATCGGGGCGAGTTTCTGATGCCGGGGGCATCCAATATGCGCCCCCTGCTTGAGGCGTTGCGCAAGCAGCCGGTTGCCATATTACTCGACGTTCCCTATGCCAGGGAGAGTGCCGGTCTGGTTGGTGTTCCATTCTTTGGCCAGGAAGCCTTCTTCCCCGAGGGTACGGTCAAGTTGGCAAAAAAGACCGGCGCCCTGATTCAGCCCTTCTGTGTGGAGGAACATCGACACGGATTGATACTCAACTTTTTACCGGCCCATGAAGTGGGGACACTGTCTGCCGATGAATCAATGGCCCTGCTGGTGGCGGATATCGAGCGCAGGATTCGCAGCAACCCGGGGCGCTGGTGGCAATGGCCGGCGCTGCCAATGTTCTGGGGAGAGGTGTGAGGGATTCAAGAGGGATTGAACCGGTCTATACGGTCTCGTAGAATCTGCGCTCTTCAATCGGATGAAATTATTATGCTTAAGTATTTGAAAGTTGATTGCATACATCAGTTCAAATGGTTCGCCCTACTGATGCTCTCCCTGATCTTGGGGGGCTGTGCCAGTTCACCTCAGGAACAGGCCCTTTCCAATGAGGAACTGGTGGCGCAAAGGGCGAAAGCGCGGTGGGCGCTGTTGATCGATGGGCGCCTGGAGTCGGCCTATGCGTATCTGTCGAGCGGATATCGTCAGGTAACCCCATTCCCCCACTACCGGAAGACTGTAAAAGGTGTGGGAATCTGGAAATCTGCAGAGGTTGCAGAGGTTTCTTGCGAGTCCGCTGAAGTTTGTACCGCACTGGTCGATATAAGGGTGGTAATCCGCTATCCACTGATGCGGGGGCCGGTTGAGACGGGCAACCAGATCAAGGAAAAGTGGGTGAAAGATGGGGACGGAAATTGGGGTTTTCTTCCCACGATGAATTAACCACACATAAGTCTCCATGTTGTATTTTTGATACACCCATTTGCATTTCCTTATTTTTCATTGACTTATGAGTTTATGTTTTAAGGGTATCGATCATACATCATTAAAGTTGCTCAATAGCTGGAAAATTCAGGTGGTTTCATAGCCTCACCCCTATTTGAAAAAGCCACTATTTACAACAGTATAAAAAATACTTTACCTTTAATATCAATTAGTTAATGCATTTTTTGGTAAATTTGCAACATTTTTTGTTTTTTTTGCTAGAATAGCGTTTGTTAGGTAGAGGATTTATGGTAGACTTCCATGCGTGAGAATTAGGAGTGTAAGGTAACTTGTTGCTGAGACCTCCCTCACAAAAGGAATGATCATTCCCTTGCACGGTCTTGGGTTTGGGTCGATAATCCTCGACATGCGCCTGATCTCAAGGCTTTTAGCTGGCCGCATAAACAGGCTCAGTTAGTTTTTTAGTGTTAACACGAAAAGTAATAGGAGACACAACTGTGTTGAGAAAATCTAAGATCGCTGCAGCCATGCTGATGGCTACCGCTACTGCCGGAGTCAATGCGGCTCACGTCAATACAGACGGAACAGGTCAAGTTGCGCTGCTGCCTTACTACAATGTAAACAACAACTTTATCACCAACATCAACATCACCAACACCACGGGCGAATTCAAAGCCGTCAAGGTTAGATTCCGTGAGTCGCGCATCTCTGCTGACGTGCTCGACTTCAACATCTACATGTCGCCTTTTGACGTCTGGAACGGCACCATCCGTTTGGTTGGTTCTGTTGCCAACATCATCACCGAAGACGAGACTTGTACCTATCCTAACAAGTCTCTGCTGCAGGCTGGCGTCGACTTCCGTAACATCTACACCGCTACCACCGACGAAGATCTGACCGAAGGTTATGTCGAGATCATCGAGATGGGTGTTATTGCTGACGGTACTGGTGTGGCTGTCGACAACGGCGAATTTGCAGAGATCGACGCTAGTGGTACCGCTGATGGTGCCATCAACACCGTTGCTGGCGACCGCTCCATCACGGCTGGCTTGTTGCATGATGCAAGCGGCATGCCTGCTGACTGTACCGTTGTGGATGATGCCTGGACTGCCGGTGCTGCCGGTGCTCCGATCAATGGTTTCGAGCCCGGTGCATTGAACTTGGAAGGCGTAGCCACAGATGGTGGTGCAGCTAACCTGCCTTATGCAGACACCTTGAACGCTGGTCTGGTTGTGCCTACTGGTGGTATCAATGCCTACTCCATCATGATCAACACCGCTACCGGTGCTGCTTTTGTTGAGCAGGGTACTCACGTTGATGACTACTCAACTGTCGCCCAGCACTATCAGTCGGATGATTCTTCCAACTATCTGCTGCCTTCTCTGGCCTCTGGTGACGTACAGGTTGCCAACATGCTGAACGCGACCGGTGCTGCTGTGAAGACCATCGCTGCTCCTCTGGTCGAGTATGACACAGGCTCAATCAACGACATCGCGCCTAACCCGTCGATCCCCATGGGTTCCAACCCACTGCCGATGGCTCTCATCCTGAGTGCTGACGCAGTCTCCGCACCTTACTTCGTTGAGGCCAACATCAGCGGTGAGACCGATATCGTCATGACCTTCCCGCTGCGTAAGCACGGTATCTTCAACAGTGGTACCTTGACCAACGATCTCGACGGAACCGGTCCTCTGGTTGCTTGTGTAGGCACCCTGAACGATGGTACAGACGATGGTGCTACCGTAGCACTTCCGACTCTGGGTACCCCAGCCAACGACTATCCTAACGATGGTGCTGGTGCTATCTGTCAGAACGCTGGCTACGCTGCCAACGCTACTCCTGACGTTGAAGTGGGTCTGACCTACTACGACTATGAAGAGCAGACAGCTACGGTTGTTGCAGGCTCAAGCGACTTCTCGCCTGTGCCGATCGACGCACCAACCATCGTCGCTCTGGAGCGTGAGGTCAACGTTATCTCCGTGAACCGTTCTACTGGTGGTAACCAGTCCGTTCTGGGTACTCCGGCTGCCAACGTGTTCGATTGGAACCTGGATGCTGGCTTCGAGGCTGGTTGGGTGACCATCAGCGCTGCTGCTCAGTATGACTACAACACCAATGCTAGCATCATCGCCATGACTGAAATCGTCGGTGGCCTTGGTGGCGGTAGCTGGACTGGTGTTCCGGTCATCGGCTTCTCCGCCATGGCGGGTGATGTCGGTCCTGCCCAGTTGGGTGAGACTGTTGACCTGATCCGTAGCGTCAACCGCAACTAAGTACGAATCGCGTAAGCGAAACGTGGAAAGGCAGGCCGAAAGGCCTGCCTTTTTTTTTGTCCAAAGAAAAGCATCGTGGTGAAGACAGTGGTTTATGTACGAGACAGTCAAGCTAAACGACCTGTATTAAGGTTGATCGATGAAATTGCTCGGTTCTATTGACGTATTTTAATCATTGTTATTGAACTGGTACTTAATGAAGCCGTCTACAGACCAATGGCGTTGTTGGATTCGCCACCGTATAATTCCGATACAATTATCAGCATATTTCTTAGAGGATGTTCAATGAGGTTCTGTTTGATTCTGATAGTGACGTTCTGCCTGTCACCTGTTGCATCGAATGCCGGCGAGACTTTGATGTTTGGTGGCGGTATTGAGGTCGAGGATGTGGATCTGGATGCGTTGTTGCTGAGTGGTCCGGAGGATGCCAGGAGTCAGGTGGTCGGTGATCACAAACAGTTACTGAAACTGTTGCGCCAGATCTACCTGATTCGCGCCCTATCGGAAGAGGCTGAAAAGAGCGGTCTTGCCAAATCCGAGCTGTTTCAAGCCAGACTACGCCGTCAAAGGGAAAAGCTGCTCTATCTGGAACGTCTGAAGCAGATCGATGCCGAGCCCGTTCCGGATTTTGACCAGGCGGCCAAAGAGCTTTATCAGGGTAACCCTGAAGCGTATACGATTCCTGAGAGATTTGAAGCAAAACATATCCTGATCTCCACCACCGACAGATTGCCCAAACATCACCCCAAGGAAGAGGCGCTCGAAATTATCAAAAAGGTTAAAGCGGAGCTCGACAGCGGGAAACATTCCTTTGATGATCTGGTTATGGCCTATTCAGAGGATACTGTTACTATCAAGAATCAAGGCTCATTGGGCCTTTTCAAGCGTGGTTCTATGGTAAAGCCATTTGACGAGGCAGTAGCAGCCATGCATAAGCCGGGTGAGATCAGCGATATCATAGAAACCCAGTTCGGCTATCATATCATTAAGCTGGTAAACCGTTACTCACCGCAGAAATTAACCTTCGAGCAGGTGAAGGATAAAATTGTTGAAAAACTTCGGAGCGATTTTATTCAAAATCGTCGTGATGCTTACTTTGATGAGTTGTTGAAGAAAAACAAGGCGAGTATCTATGAGGATAAAGTCGAAGAGTATACACAAAAGCACCAGCAGCAAACTGGTGAGTGAGCAGCTAGGCCAGGTATGTAGCTGATAATGGCATCTGGATGGTTATTCTTCGAATAGCCGGAAATCAGCGGCAATACCCGATTCAATTAACTCGTCGATAGTTTAACAATATTCACGTGGCTGAATACGATTTTAAACTCGATTTGAATGTCGAGAACAATTCCCATACCCAGTTGGTAAAGCGCATACCGACAGGCAGTCGGGTGCTTGAGTTGGGTTGCGCCACCGGTTATATGTCGGACTATCTGCGACAGGAGAAGGGCTGCTATGTGGTCGGTGTCGAGATCGACCGTGGGATGGCGAATAAGGCCAAATCGAATTGCGACCGGGTCATCGTAGGGGATGTTCAAAACAGGGGTTGGTTGAAGAGTCTTGGTGATGAACGCTTCGATGTCATCACCTGCGCTGATATTCTCGAGCACCTGCGGGACCCGACTGCCCTGTTGAAAAAACTCCCCGATCTGTTGGACGATGACGGGCGGCTTCTGGCCTCCTTGCCAAACGGTGCCCATGCTGCGTTACGGCTGGAACTGTTGGAAGGAAGGTTCACCTACGAAGATACCGGGTTGCTGGATCGCACTCATCTGCATCTCTTTACCTACAATTCACTCCGCGAGATGTTTGCTCGGAGTGGTTTCAGGGTGAATGAGCTGACCTACACCTTCCATGACATGGCTGACTCCGAAATTGAGCAGCGATTGGAGAGGATGGGATTCGAGGCGACTGAACGGGGGCTAGCCCTTTTCCATACCCCGGATGCGGCAGCCT
>NATW01000161.1 GCA_003094555.1 gamma proteobacterium symbiont of Ctena orbiculata | reverse complement strand
TAGGCTCTTCCAGGGTTTTGAGAAGACTGTTGGCCGCGGCCTTGTTCATTCGATGGGCCGGCTGTATGGCGATGACCTTGTTACCGCCCGCATGGGTGGTCAAGGAGGCGTTGGCGGTCAGGTTGCGGATGGCTTCTATGGTTATCTCACCGCTCTTACTCTCTTGTTCCGGCTTCAACCATGTAAAGTCGGGATGGTTGCCGCTGTGCAGCAACTGACACTGGCGACAGGCCCCGCAGGCCAGGCCGTCACTCTCTCTATCCTTACACAGCGTGGACTGAGCGAAACTGAGTACGAACTGCTCTTTTCCCAAACCGGGAGGTCCCATGAGGAGTAAGGCATGGGGCAGTCGCTGCTGTTCCAGCGCCTGCTGCAGAAAGTGCCACTGCTCATCTTGCCAAGGTAGTCGATGATAGCGTAGTTCACTCACCCAGACTCTCCAGATAGTGTCGCATGATCGTATCGATCTGTGACTGTACACTCTCCAATGCGGGAGAAGCATCGACCACCTTTACCCGGTCGGGTTCCCGGGCAGCGATTTGCAGATATCCCGCTCTCACTTTCTCAAAAAAGTCACGCTGCTCGCTTTCAAAGCGATCGGGTTCAGAGCGCTGACCCGCACGTTGCAAACCTGTTTCCACAGGCAAGTCGAGTAACAGGGTCAGATCGGGACGCAATGATCCCTGAACAAACCGCTCTAAGTTGGCAATCTTTTCATGGGAGAGCCCCCGCCCAGCCCCCTGATAGGCAAAACTGGCGTCGGTGAAACGATCACACAACACCCAAATACCCTGTTCCAGGGCAGGCAGTATCTTTTGCTGTAGATGCTCAGCACGGGCGGCGAACATCAGTAACAACTCCGTATCATCCGCCATACCGGTGTGCTTGTGCCCCAAAAGCAATTCGCGAATCGCCTCGCCAAGGGGTGTGCCCCCCGGTTCCCGGGTAAAAAGCACCTGTTTCCCTGCTACTTCGAGCAAGGATTGAATATACGCCAAGTTGCTGCTTTTTCCGGCGCCCTCGCCACCTTCAACAGTGATGAATCGTCCCTTTGTCTTCGCCTTGATCACGGTCATCGCTTCAACTGATACTTTCGTACCGCCTTGTTGTGCTCCTCAAGGGTTGCGGAGAAATAGTGTCCGCCATCGCCGGTTGCGACGAAATAGAGCGATTTACCCGGTTGCGGATTCAATGCCGCATGAATCGCTGCACCGCTCGGCATGGCAATGGGGGTCGGTGTCAGTCCCTTGCGCAGATAGGTATTGTATGGGGTGTCGCGGGTAAGATCCCGCTTGCGGATATTACCATCATAGCGGTCACCCATACCGTAGATAACAGTGGGATCGGTCTGCAGCAACATGCCCCGTTCAAGACGCCTTACAAAGACCCCTGCTATCTGTCCTCGCTCCTCGGGTATGCCGGTCTCCCGTTCGATGATCGAGGCCAGGATAAGGGCTTCATAGGGATCCTTGAGGGGCAGTTCCTTTTTCCTCTGTTGCCAATTCTGCTCCAATACCCTTTGCATACGCTTGTAGGCCCGCTTGAGGAATGCCACATCTGTAGTGCCACGCGGAAAGTGATAGGTATCGGGATAGAAGCGCCCTTCCGGGTGCAGGTCACCCAGACCAAGATGTTGCATCACCTGGTCATTCGCTACATCCTTCAGGCTATGTTCCAGCACCGGGTCCTCTCTTACCGCGGCCATCATCTGTTTGAAAGTCCACCCCTCGATGATGGTGAGGGCATATTGAACAACCTGGGAGGAGCTGAGGATTGCAAGCAGTTTCGGTGGTGTGGTACCCACAGGCAGATGATATTCACCGGCCTTCAGCTTACTTGCCTGACCCTGCCAGCGGGCGACGAATCTCAGCAGGAGCGGTTTATCGAGCAACCCTCGCTGTTGTAGATCCTGCGCCAGACTTCTGACCGTCATACCCGGCTGCAGCACATAGTTGACACCCTCATCGGGTATATTGAGGGATTTGTCGATAAACCCCACATATTCCATCCAACCCCAGGCCAGAAGGATACTGATGGTGAAAATCAGAATACCTAGTAAACGATTAAACATGGCACCATTCTACTGGAAAAAATCGTGGGGTGAAGCTGGCCACCACTGTTACTTGAGGATCGAAACGGTAATTACTGAGACGCAGTACAGGCCGCTTGCACACGTCGACTCAATTCACGGGGTATGGCATCCAGGTCATATTGTCGCTGCTCCAGCATCGCGACTGGACACAGCCCCATCACTGAATTGGTCATAAACAGGGCATCGGCATCGCGCAAGCTATCCCTGTCCAGATGGGTGATCAACAGCGGGATAGAGAGCTGTTGTGCGGTTTCAATCACCAGCTCCCTGACCACGCCTGCAATGCCTGAATGGGTGAGATCCGGGGTGTATATTGTATTCTTCTGCAAGAGAAAAAGGTTGGACTGCGTGCCACAAATCACCTGCTCCCTTTCATCCATCATCAGACATTCAGCCAGGGATGCCTCCTGACATTCACTGCGTGCCAGGACCTGTTCCAGACGATTCAAATGTTTGTGCCCCGCCAGTTGCCTGTTGCGACCTATCCTGGTGCGGCAAATCCCAAGACGAATCCCGTCGCTGTACCATCTCTGTGGATAATCGGGCCAGGGATGAATAGTGATAAGGCGTCGTGGAGCACTGGGACTGGGGGAGGCGTAGCCCCTGCCGCCGCTGCCGCGGGTGAGTATGATCTTCAGGACCGCCTGATCATGCCCCGCACTGAGTGTGAGAGCCTCTTGTTCAAGCTGCTGTTTATCGCTAGGAGGGAGACCAAGAGCCATTTCGCCACGGGCAAGCCGGTCCATGTGGCGTTGCCATAGACAGGGTCGCCCCTGCATGACTGCCATTGTCTCGAACAAACCATCACCATATTGCAGGCCACGATCAGAGAGCGGTATCTGATCTTCAGGTTTGCCGTTAACTAGCAATGAGCCCTCTTCCTCAGGTTACACGGCGAAAAGCCAGAGTACCGTTGGTTCCGCCAAATCCAAATGAGTTGGATATTACCACATCCAGGTTCATCTCTCTGGCTGTATTGGGTACATAATCCAGGTCGCACTCTGGGTCCTGGTTTTCCAAATTGATGGTGGGAGGCACAACCTGATTATGCAGTGCCAAGATGGTATATACAGCCTCTGCACCACCAGCCGCACCCAGCATATGCCCAGTCATCGATTTAGTAGAGCTGACACAAAGCTTGTATGCATGATCGCCAAAGGCGCGTTTAACGGCCATCGTCTCCGCCACATCGCCGGCCGGGGTGGATGTGCCATGGGCGTTGATATAATTGACCTCATCCAGATTGATGCCGCCATCCTGCAGTGCCAGCTGCATGCATTTGGCAGCGCCAGATCCATCTACTGAGGGTGCCGTCATGTGGTAGGCATCCGAGTTCATACCGATGCCAGCCAATTCCGCATAGATCCTCGCACCGCGTGCCTTGGCTTGTTCATACTCTTCCAGTACGACGACACCGGCGCCATCACTGAGAACGAACCCATCCCGGTCCTTGTCCCAGGGACGGCTGGCGCCCTGGGGATCATCGTTGCGACGCGAGAGCGCCCTTGCAGCGGCAAATCCACCCAGACCAACCGGTGAAGTGGCCATTTCCGCGCCACCTGCAATCATGACATCGGTACGGCCATGCCGGATCATCATAGCAGCCTCGGCGATACTGTGAGCGCCACTGCTGCAGGCGGAAACGATCGAGTAGTTCGGCCCCTTCAGTCCATACATGATGGAGAGGTTGCCAGAAACCATATTGATGATGCTCGAGGGTACGAAAAAGGGTGAGATCTTACGTGGACCGCCATCCAGGTAGGACTGGTAACTGTTTTCAATACCGGTAATACCACCGATTCCTGAACCAATCAGCACACCGATGCGATCCGCATTCTCCTCTGTCACCTCCAGCTCCGCATCCTTGATCGCCTGGATACCGGCTGCGATGCCGTAGTGGATAAACTTATCCATTTTCTTGGCTTCTTTCTTCGCGATATAGTCGGTTATCTCAAAGCCATAGATAGGGCCACCGAACTGGGTAGAAAATGATTCAACATCAAAATGGGTGATGGGCTGGATGCCGCTGTTACCGGCCTGAATGTTCTCCCAGGATGTAGGAATATCCAGTCCGACAGGCGCTACCATACCTAAACCCGTTACGACGACCCTTCTTGCAGTCATGTATGACTACCCCCAAAGTTCAGTGGTTTGCTGAAAAGCAAAAGGCCGTGCTCCTTCTACTGATAGAGCTTTACGGCCTATGAAAATTGAAAATCTTGGCGTAAAGATTAACTGTGTGCGTTGATGTAATCGACAGCAAGTTGCACAGTCGTGATCTTTTCAGCCTCTTCATCAGGAATCTCGGTTTCGAATTCCTCTTCGAGGGCCATAACCAATTCCACTGTGTCGAGAGAGTCAGCGCCAAGATCATCGACAAAAGAGGCTTCTAACGTTACCTCTTCTTCCTTCACGCCTAGTTGTTCTACGACAATTTTACGAACTCGTTCTACGACATCGCTCATGTTATTAATTTCCTCTGGATTATCCGTCGGCCTCGAAAAGGACCGATGCGGTATTGTAGTAACAAAAAACACTCGAGAAAAGTGCAATCCTCAGATAACATTTTTCATCAAATAAATAGTATATATAATGCTATTAAACAAATAGTTACAATTTATTTTTTATGTTCATTATGAGCATGCGTCTCGAGATTTCACATATCAATTCATATACATGCCACCGTTAACATGGAGTGTTTCACCGGTAATATAACGTCCTGATTGCCCCGCCAGAAACAACACTGCGTTGGCTATATCCTCTGGTGCTCCCAGTCTCTGCAAAGGGATATTCTCTTCAAGGCTCTTGCGTTGCCCCTCGGGTAGCTCCTTCGTCATATCGGTTTCGATAAAACCCGGCGCCACGGAATTGACGGTAATGCCTCTTGATCCCACCTCTCTGGCTAGAGAGCGGCTAAAACCGTGAATTCCCGCCTTGGCGGCCGCATAATTGGTCTGACCGGCATTACCCATCGCACCCACCACGGATGAAATGTTGATTATACGACCCTTCCGCGCCTTCATCATGCCACGTAATACCGCCTTACTGAGACGAAATACAGAGCTTAAATTAGTGTTGATGATGCTTTCCCACTCCTCGTCCTTCATGCGCATGAGGAGATTGTCGCGGGTTATACCGGCATTGTTCACCAATATGGTGGGATTGCCGAAATCCTTTGCCATCGCCTCTATCAGTGCATCGATGGAATTGGCTTCAGAGACATTCAGCACCATGCCGGATCCGTTATGACCCGCAGACTTTAGACGCTCAGTGATCCCTTGCGCGCCAGCCTCAGAGGTCGCCGTTCCGATAACGGTGGCACCCGCCGCTGCCAGGGTGTCTGCAATAGCGGCACCGATACCACGGCTGGCACCAGTCACCAGGGCTATCTCATTCTCCAGACTCATTTCAATGTCTCCAGTGCTTGCATCAAGCTTTTTGTGTCGTACACAGGCAATCCGGCAAGACCGCGATCGATTCTTTTGGTCAATCCGGCAAGCACCTTTCCGGGTCCCGCCTCGAGTAGACTCGAAATGCCCGAGCTTGCCATCTTCTGTACCGTTTCCACCCATCGCACAGGGCTGTATAACTGAGCGGCAAGCTCTCCTCGAATCGTCTCCGCATCTGACGCCAACGCAACGTTGGCATTGTGGATAACAGGTATTGTGGGTGAATTGATGGAGATCTCATCAAGCAATTGTGCCAAGCGTTCTGCAGCAGGTTTCATCAAAGCACAATGTGACGGCACACTCACTGGAAGCGGCAGCGCACGTTTGGCACCGGTTTCCTTAGCCAGCACACAGGCCCTTTCCACTGCCTGCTTGTGACCGGCAATGACCACCTGTCCGGGAGAATTGAAATTCACTGCTTCAATCACATCACCGGCTGCGGCTTCGACGCAGACCGACTTCACCTGATCATCATCGAGCCCGAGGATTGCCGCCATACCGCCGCTCCCCGCCGGTACAGCTTCCTGCATGAACCGGCCCCGCTCGGCCACCAGATTCACTGCATCGGAAAATTCAATAACATTTGCACAAACCAAGGCTGTATATTCGCCAAGGCTGTGTCCTGCCATGAGTTGAGGCTTATCACCACCCTGCTCCAACCAGACCCGCCAAACGGAGACACCAGCCGCCAGCATTGCCGGTTGTGTCTTCATGGTCTGGTTGAGTGCCTCTTCAGGGCCATTCTGAACCAGATCCCATAGATTGTAGCCCAATGCCTCAGTAGCCTCTGCAAATGTCTGATTGACGATTGGATGGGCTGCGGCCAGATCACTCAACATTCCGATGGATTGAGAGCCCTGCCCTGGAAACACGATACCGAATGATGAATTACTCATAGATCACACTATCAATTCACTAGAATTTCGCTAACACCGAACCCCAGGTAAAACCGCCGCCAAAGGCCTCCATGAGAATCGTCTCTCCGCGCTTGATGCGGCCATCTCTGACTGCAACATCCAATGCCAGGGGCACCGACGCCGCCGAAGTGTTGCCATGCTCATCCACAGTTACAACCACGCGCTCCATCGGGGTCTGCAGCTTTTTCGCGGTGGCGTTGATGATCCTTATATTGGCCTGATGCGGAATCAGCCAGTCCACATCTGATTTCTGCATATTGTTTGCCGCCAATGTCTCATCGACAATCCGGCCCAAGGTGGTTACCGCGACCTTGAAGACCTCATTACCTCGCATCTCCACATAGGCCGATCCCTGTTGCAGTTCTTTATAGCCGCGTGAGATCCCGGTTGGAACCCGTAACAGACTCTCATAGGCACCATCCGCATGCAGGTGGGTGGAGATGATACCCGGCTCGTCACTCGCTTCGATCACAACCGCACCCGCACCGTCACCAAACAGTACACAGGTATTTCGATCACTCCAGTCAAGGATGCGGGAAAAGGTTTCTGCACCTACGACCAGCGCCCGTTTTGCAGCACCCGCCTTGATAAAGTTATCAGCGACACCGAGCGCATAGACAAAGCCTGTACATACCGCCTGGACATCAAATGCAGCCGGGCCTCGAATCCCAAGGCGCGCTTGCAATAGACAGGCCGTACTGGGAAACACCTGGTCGGCAGTCGTTGTGGCAACAATAATCAGGTCGATGTCACTGGCTTCCAAACCTGACATTTCAATCGCATTGCGCGCAGCCTTTTCTGCCAGATCGCAGGTAAATTCATCATCAGCGGCGATATGGCGCTTGCGTATTCCTGTGCGATCGAATATCCACTGATCAGTGGTATCGACAATCTTTTCAAGGTCTTGGTTGGTGACGATCTTTTCAGGTAGATAACCACCAGTACCTGTGATACGCGAATAGATCACGCGATTTCCCTTTTTTCAAGATGAGTTTTAACCTGCTCAGCTATGCGGCGCGGGACATCACTTGAGACCTCTTTGCGTGCAATGCTGATCGCATTCATAAAGGCAAGTTTGTCAGCACTGCCATGGCTCTTGATTACTATTCCGCGCAGACCTAACAGGCTTGCGCCGTTATAACGCCGATGGTCGATGCGCTTGCGAAATGCTCTCAACACAGGAAGAGCAATCAGGCCGGCCAGCCTAGTCAAAAGATTCTTCTTGAATTCAAGCGTCATAAAGTGACGGATCATCTTCGCCACCCCTTCGCTGCTCTTGAGCGCGATATTGCCCACAAAACCATCAGCGACTATCACATCAGTAACACCCTGATAGATATCATCACCTTCCACATAGCCGACGTAATTAAGGGAGCTATGCAGCAATAGTTCATGTGCTCCTTTGACCTGTTCGTTACCTTTGATCTCTTCCTGTCCTATATTCAGCAAACCGATTTTTGGATGACTGATATCCGTCACTGCCGCCACAGTTTCACTACCCATGACTGCGAACTGAACCAGGTGCTCGGCACTGCAATCAACATTTGCGCCAAGATCCAGCATAAAGGTCTGCCCGGAGACAGACGGCAGGGCGGTGATGATTGCAGGTCGATCTATATTCGGCAGCATCTTCAACACAAAGCGGGATGTAGCCATGAGTGCCCCTGTATTACCGGCACTGACGCAAGCATCCGCCTCACCACTCTTGACCAGGTCGATTGCCACACGCATAGATGAGTCTTTTTTATTTCGCAGTGCCTTGGATGGCAGTTCATCCATCGCAACCGTTTCGGAAGCATGCTTGATCTGCAGCCGCTCACCGAATGGATGCGGCCCCAATTTCTTTTTCAGGATGGTTTCGTCACCGACCAGAATAAGAGCAGTCTCCCGGTCACGCCGGAGATACTCTCTGGCAGCCGGAATCACTACATCCGCGCCAATGTCCCCCCCCATGGCATCCAATGAGATTGTTACTGGCTTATTCATGTGTTAACGATTGACCTATCCACGGAAACTCGTTTGATCGGTTATCTTTTTTCAAGTTTTGAACAGGATCGGCCGGCGCCCATGGACACTACCGAAATACCCCTATCTCAAGTGACCTGCCAGTCGATAATTCTGCCTATCAATTAAACAACCCAACAAGGGATATCCCTTGATGGGTTGCAGATAACAAATAGCGAGAATCGGGAGATTACTCGCCCTTGGTGTTGACTACTTTACGGCCCTTGTAGAAACCGTCCGCAGTGACATGATGGCGTAGATGGGTTTCACCCGAAGTGGAATCGATTGAAAGCGTTTCACCTTTCAGCGAATCATGAGAACGACGCATGCCACGTCTTGAGGGTGTCTTTCTACTTTTTTGAACAGCCATGGCTGATCTCCCGAATATTCTTTAACTGTTAACCAATTTAATCTTTGTCCCGTTTCAGTTCGGTCAGAGCCGAAAACGGATTTACTCGCTCTTGCTTACTGCTATCTATCGGCGCTTCTTCCGCTACACCCGACACCGGTGCCTTACAGGCCCCAGGATCATGCATGGCCACTTGTGGCAGGACCAGAAGCAGTTCATCTTCAAGCAAATCCCGGAATGCCACCTGATCATCCTCAACCAAACAAGGATCCAGCTTTTCAGGCAGCATCTCAGCCTCATCCAAACCTTGAACGAATACCACGGACAGGTGGGTATCGATCGGTAGATTCACCTCTTCCAGACACCGCTGGCATTGCAGGGCCAATTCCGCCTTGATCCATCCGCTGAGTACTGCCCGCCGCTCCTGGTCACGACCAAAGGTCAATTTGAAACTGACGTTCCCCACAGGTTCCAGCAAGCATGCGCTCAGCCTCGAAAAGGCCTCCAATGGCAGCTCTCCGCCGATCTCTTTGCCAAGATCGGCGAAACGCCACGGATCTAACCGATCAGGAAAGCGCTTCGACATAAGCGGGCAATAATATTATGAGTATGGCGCCCATGTCAAAATGACATGGGCGCCGGGGATCAGGGGCCGACCAGGGCCAACAGGATACCGGCGGCCACCGCGGAGCCGATGACACCCGCCACATTCGGTCCCATTGCGTGCATGAGGAGAAAATTATGGTGGTTGGTCTCCAACCCGACCTTGTTGACGACACGGGCCGCCATCGGTACCGCCGAGACTCCCGCGGCACCGATCAGGGGATTCACTTTCCCCCCCGTCACCCGGTACATGATCTTACCCATGATGACACCGGTCGCCGTACCGATGCAGAAGGCAAAGGCCCCAAGTGCCAAAATACCTAAGGTTTCGACGGTAAGGAATTTATCTGCCGAGAGTTTTGACCCCACGGCCAGACCCAGGAAGATGGTCACGATATTGATGATCTCGTTCTGAGAGGCATGGCTCAATCGTTCTACGACACCGCACTCCCTGAGCAGATTGCCGAATGTCAGCATACCGATCAGCGGCGCCGCTGACGGGAGGAAGACTGCGCACAGGAATAACACCGCAAAGGGGAAAAGAACCTTCTCCAGCTTGGTAACGTGGCGTAACTGCTGCATCTCCACGTTGCGCTCTTTTTCGGTGGTCAGCAGGCGCATGATGGGCGGCTGGATGATCGGCACCAAGGCCATGTAGGAATAGGCCGCAACTGCAATTGCCCCCAACAGATCGGGTGCGAGTCTGGAGGCGAGAAAGATTGCTGTCGGCCCATCCGCACCACCTATGATTGCGATAGCGGAGGCATCGGCCAGTGTGAATTCAAAACCTGGCAGGAAATTCAACGCCAGGGCCCCCAAGAGGGTGACGAAGATGCCGAATTGAGCGGCGGCACCGAGCAATAGCGTCCACGGCATCGCGATCAGGGCGCCGAAATCAGTCAATGCACCGACCCCCATGAAGATCAGCAGCGGAAAGATACCGGTTTCTATACCCACGGTATAGATATAACCCAATATCCCCTCGGGGCCACTGATCCCAGCAAGTGGGATATTACTCAAGATAGCGCCAAATCCGATCGGTACCAGCAGCAGTGGTTCGAACTTTTTTACCACCGCCAGATAGATCAAAATACCGCCAACGCCCATCATCAGCGCCTGGCCCCATTCCATATTGGCCAGTCCCGTCGACTGCCAAAGTGGTTGTAGTCCTATCTCGACCATGTCAGGAGAGACTCAACAGAGGTGATCCGACCTGCACGGTATCACCCTCTTTAACCAATATCTGGGCGACTGTGCCCGCGGAGCTTGCACGCACTTCCGTCTCCATTTTCATCGCCTCGAGAACCATCACCACATCCCCGGCGGCGACTGCGTCTCCCACGGCAACCTTGATGGCATGGATGTTACCGGACAGGGGTGCATTGATGGCTTGTCCCCCTGCACTGCTGGCGGCAACCGGGGCAGCGCTCTGTACCGCTGTGGGAGCAGCTGCCTGGACAACCTCAGACACAGCACCGCTGGGCGTGACCTTCACATTGTAGGCAACCCCGTTGACCTCGACCTGATAGGACTCTGGTCCACCTTTCGCAGCAGTGGCCGCAGGGCTAGCAGGTGCCTGAGCAGGTGCGGCGGGTTCAGCGCCCGGCGGTGGTTCGAATGCATCCGGATTATCGCGATTCCTGAGGAATTTCAGTCCCACTTGAGGGAAGAGCGCGTAGATAAGCACATCATCCACTTCGGCGTCAGCCACCCTGATCCCATGCTCTTCAGCCAGTCCATGAAACTCGGCGGTGAGCTTGTCCATCTCATCATCCAGCAGATCGGCCGGACGACAGGTAATCGGCTCTGCCCCGTCGAGAACCTTCATCTGAAGCTCGCTGTTCACTGGGGCCGGGGTGGCGCCATACTCACCTTTCAGTACCCCTTCCGTCTCTTTGGTGATGCTCTGGTAACGTTCACCCGTCAGCACATTGATGACAGCCTGGGATCCGACGATCTGCGAGGTCGGCGTCACCAGGGGTAGGTAGCCCAAGTCCTTGCGCACCTGGGGAATCTCTTCGAGTACCTGGTCCAACTTATCGCTGGCATTCTGTTCCCGAAGCTGATTTTCCATGTTGGTCAGCATGCCGCCGGGCACCTGTGCCACCAGAATGCGGGAGTCGACGCCCTTGAGTGAACCTTCGAACTTGGCATACTTTTTACGCACCTCCCTGAAATAGGCGGCAATCTCCTGCAACAGATTCAGATCCAGTCCGGTATCGCGATCGGTTTCCTGCAGGATGGCCACCACAGACTCCGTGGCCGAGTGACCATAGGTCATACTCATGGACGAGATGGAGGTGTCGATCATATCGATACCGGCTTCAGCCACCTTGATATTGGTTGCGGTGCTCATACCGGTTGTGGCATGGCTATGCATGGTGATCGGTATTGAAATGGCTTCCTTGAGACGGGTCACCAACTCAAAGCCGATATAGGGATTCAACAGCCCTGCCATATCCTTGATACAGATCGAGTGGCAGCCCATCTCTTCCAGACGTTTCCCCATATCCACCCAATACTCCATATTGTGTACGGGGCTCACCGTATAGGACATGGTTCCCTGGGCATGCTTGTCGACCTTGAGCGTGGCCTTGATGGCCGTTTCCAGATTGCGCAGATCATTCATGGCGTCAAATATACGAAACACATCCACACCGTTGGTGGCTGCCCGCTCTACGAATTTATCAACCACATCGTCTGCATAGTGTCTGTAGCCGAGGATATTTTGTCCCCGGAAAAGCATCTGCATGGGTGTTTTTGGCATAGCCGCCTTGAGCGTCCGGATACGCTCCCAGGGATCTTCCCCGAGATATCGGATACAGGCATCAAAGGTTGCCCCACCCCAGGTCTCCAAGGACCAATAGCCGACGTTATCCAACTTTTCGGCAATCGGCAGCATATCCTCGATACGCATTCTGGTTGCAAACAGGGACTGAGGTGCATCCCGTAGCACGACATCAGTAATTCCAAGTGGTTTCTTTTCGCTCATAAACTAGCCGCCGTTGATTGGTAAACAGCCATAGAAGTTGTTTGTTTTAATAAAAGGGAACTTTACCAGATCTAACTGTGGGTAGCGCGATAACTGTTTATGGCAGCCGTAATGACCGCAACCAGATCACCTCGCGCACCTTCCTGCCTCTGCCCCATGATCACGGGATGAGATGATACTCTTTCAGGAACCCCTTGTCGCTCAACAACAAACATTGCAAATTTTGACATCCCTTTCATGGCGAAAACCAGGATCAGGAGGAAGGTAAATACAATCCCCATTCCGATGGCCATGAGGTTGATGCCTGACATAAGCAAGTCTGATATTGGCATGGTAGATCTTAACTCTGTTACGAATGATTCCGCCTTTCTACGTTGGGTTCACTCCTCTTGTCAAGCAAGACTTAAATACCAAGTAAGGGTTATCGCCCTGTTTTTCATGAAAAAAAGCTTTTTTTATTTAGAATATTCATGGTTAATATTTAACACACTAATACTTAGAGCTTCAACTGTTTGTAGTTATGAATACAAAAGAGTGAAAAATGGGCCATCTTTTTTGATACCATGCGCCTGAACAGATGTCACCTAAGCTGTATCTCAATGCCCTACTCCGATAGCTCACAACACCAACCGCTGATCCTTGCCTCGAGTTCACCCTTTCGCCGAGAGCTATTGAGTCGACTTGGAGTCGAGTTCAGCAGTATCTCCCCCGATATCGTTGAGGATGTACAACCGGGTGAAGCACCGGAAAGTATGGTGACACGTCTGGCGGAGAGTAAAGCGAGGGAGGTTGCCAAGGATCATCCTAAAGCGCTAATCATCGGCTCTGATCAGGTGGCAGTCGTAGATGGCATAGTCCAGGGAAAACCGGGAGATCATCAACAGGCTGTGGAACAATTGCTTCGTGCTTCCGGTCAGCGCGTCAGTTTTTTAACCGGCTTGTGTCTACTGAACAGTGAAACCGGGCATTTCCAGGTCTGCTGCGAACCCTTTCATGTCATATTTCGGGTCTTGCAGCAAAGGGAAATAGAGAACTATCTGTTAAAGGAGAAACCCTACAACTGCGCCGGTTCCTTCAAATCTGAAGGTTTGGGTATTTCTCTTTTTGAACGCCTGGAGGGTGAGGACCCGAATGCCTTGATCGGCCTTCCGCTGATACGGCTTATCGCCATGTTACGCAATGAAGGGGTCGATGTGCTGGCTGAGTAGCCCTTTACATGTTTTCAGAAGAGTACATCCTCGACTTTTTTCGTCTCTGCATCCAGTGATCCGTCTGCGCTGGCCCTCTCTAAACGGGAGAAGGCCTTGACGCCAGAACGATCCAGGCAGGCAAAAGGATGATTCGTTCCGTCATAGGACATAATATTCGCTACCTGAACCACATCGACATAATCTACGGGTGCCTCACCAGGATCACGATCCAGATCTTCATGCTCCGCTGCCGCGTCGATGACATGTTGATCAAATTTCCACAGTTTTAAAATGCTGCCACCCAATTGAGTGTGTAATTTAAATAGAACCTTATCCAGGAACTCTGGATTGGCGATCATCTCAGGATAATTACACGCCTTGATCAATAAGGGGATTTGACCGATATCGTGCACCAGGCCTGCGACAAGTGCGATATCCGCATCGAGACCGGGTTGCTCCTTTGCAAGAATCGCCGCCTGAGCGCCTACTTTCACCGAATGCGACCATAGCCTGTTCATGCGCCTCTCGATATCCTTTTCAGAGGTACGGAAAACCTCCTTCATTGATACCGCATAGACTGCGTTTTTCACCCGTTGAAAACCAATGCGTGTGATTGCCGGCTTAATCGAGGCGATAGTGTTCAAGCCCCGATAGAGAGGGCTATTGGCATACCGAATCAGTCTCGCGGTAAGTGCCGCATCCCGAGAAATCACCTTTTCCAAGTCATGGGCTGAACTGTCGCTGTCATTGATCACAACCAAGGCTTCGAGGGCTAATGCGGGCAGCGTGGGAAGATAAATCTTATTTGCGACCAGGTCTTCCCTAACCGAGTCCATAAATGGCTTTATGATGCTGTTCTCTCGATCCTTGTCACGAGCCTCTTTAACATCCTCGGGTTCTACCGGCGCACCATCTGAAAGATAAAAGACTGACTTTGTCATCTATTCCTGCATTGGCTCAAGGTTGTGTGATCAATTTGGATATCGGCCAGATGAAAAATATCTCCAGGCAAAATTCAAGCTAGCTGAGGGTTAAGAGTGCGTCAAGGTTCACATTTATCCCGCTATTCCCACACTCCCGTCAGCCATCCTGAACTCATATATGGATTAACTTATGCCAATAACCCCATAAAGAATACCAGTTTTCTATTTTTTGACCCCGTTCCTAAACCTATTTCTCTCTGGCGAGTAGTCTAATCGATCTGCCCTGCTCAGGAAGAGGCCTTCCATCATACACCGGGATCGGGTGGTTACACGGATTCTGTCAGTTTCACAGAGAGAGAAACAACTTCAGGCAGATCCTTGAAACCGCGGGTGACGCAACTCTCATATTTTACATTTAGCAACATAGGATTAAAATTCATTTACCTTATTTTACAAGATATTGTAATACTTTTATAAAGTTTTACTTAAACTAGTGAGCACTAAAGTTTTTGTCTAAATAGTCGAAGCTAAAGGTAGATACCACCACTTACCCATGCTTAAGCAACAAGAACCAGACGGAATGGCAGAACAGGCTCTGACAAGCTTCTCTCATCACGCCAGTGATAGGCCGAGTGTGCTTATTGCTGACGACTCCCGTGTTGTCAGGGTATCGTTAAAGAACATTATTAAGAACGAATGCCAGATTCTCGAGGCGGAAAATGGCCAGGAGGCATGGGACATCCTCTGTGAGACACCATCAATCGCGTTGGTCTTCAGCGATCTTTCAATGCCAAAACTCGATGGCAGAAGCCTATTAAGCAAAATCAGGAATTCTGACTCCTCGCATATCGCGACAATGCCGTTCATCGTCGTCACCGGAAATGAGGAGAGTCCTGAGATCCGCCAGGAACTGACGCAACTAGGCGCGGATGATGTCATCTGTAAACCCTTCGACCCCTCGAGTATAAAGGATTATCTGACCACCCTGGTAAGCAGACAACAGGAAGAGGATATAGAGCACAGCGAAACAGATGACTCACAATTGCAAGAGATTGAGCCTCAAACTGACTTTATCGATGGCGTCGTCGATAAACAAGAATTTATGGCGTCGGCAAGTCGGGAACTGGCCTTTGCCATTCGCAATAAGAATGAACTCGCAGTAGCACTGGTTAAAATAGACCAGATCGATGAGATTACTAATCAATACAGCGACCCGGCAATTGAACATATTCTTTTAACCCTGGTAGAGATATTAAAACAGCACATTCATCCAGACGATACTATGGCCTATTTCGGCAAGGGTTCATTTGCTGTATTGCGTCCTGCCTCAAATGCCATTGGGACACGCTATCTCGGCAGGAGAATCCTCGAGGATCTCGCATCTAAACAATTTTATCTGGGTGAATCCGAACAGGTTGTCAGCGCCAGCATTGCCATCTCTGCACCTGACATCAAGCCCGGTACGCGTCTGATCGAGTTGATATCCCTGGCAGAAAGCCGCTTGAAGACAGCGATAGAGAATGGTGGTGACCAGGTTGTCGATAAAGGCAATGAGACCATGACCCCTGTCAACCTTGTTGGGGACACCTCGGAATTATCCACCAACTCTGCTCAATCCAGCGCTAGCCGTAATGCAAATAATCAATCCTCTCTTACCCGAAGCACAACTGAGATTCATCGCCTCGCGGCTGAACAAGTTGCAGAGATCAAGGCCAAATATGGCAGTGATATTGATGGTGAGGATGATCTATCCAGTGAATTGATTGAACATCAACAGACGATTGAGCGATTAACCAATGAAAATCGCCAATTGATTAACGAGATCGCTCACTGGAAAAAACAATCCGCAGAAGCCGAGAACCTGCGTCGACAGTTATTTGAGATAGAAAGTCAGCAGCAGCACCTGCAATTAAAGCTCAGTGAGCTGCAGAATGAAAATTCAGCTATTCGTGAACGGACGGAGGACTTAGAGAGTGAAAACCAGAGCCTCATCCAACGTGCTCTGGCAATAGAGAGTGAAAACCAAAGCCTTGTCCAACGAGCCCAGGCGATAGAGAGTGAAAACCAAATCCTCACCCAACAGGCTCAAGCAATAGAGCATGAAAACCAGAACCTGATCCAGCGCGCCGAGAACGCAGAGAGTGAAAATCAATCCCTTGCCGAGCGCGCCCAGGCACTTGAAAACGAAAACCATAATTATAATCAAGTAGCTCAAACGGCAGAGAGTGAAACCAAGGACCTTATTCTAAGACTGCAAGAATTAGAGATTGAAAATCAGAACCTGATTGAAGAGTCCCTCGCCAGCCCGAATGGTGAGAGTCATCAATTAATCGAGGAAGAGAATAAACGCCTCGAGAATCTGCTCTCTGACTTGACCGGCCGCGCCGAGAAGGCAGAGGTTGAGAATGCAAAATCCAACCAGTTGGTGAATAGTCTTAAGGATAATATTAAACTGTTAAACATGCAGCTCAATCAGATGCAGCAGCAACTTGATGAAGAAAAAAAGAAAAATCAGGTTACTGACAAATCTAACGTCCGTAACAGCGATAAAGACGGCAGTATTGTTGAAACGAAATCTCAAATACTATCCAACTCAGAAATATTCAGCGACTCACAAAAACCCGACGTGTCTCTCAAAGCCATGCCGGATAGCGCACTTTTTTCGGCACAGAGTGAGCCGCCCAGCGTGCATCTATTCCCTGATCAAGACCAGATAGAGTCTAAACAACAGAGTAGAGTCAAACCTACCATCCCTCCGTTTCGCGTGGAACCTGAGCCCCTGATATTCAAGAATGGCTTCCATCTATCCTCGCTCGCCATAGCCAGTTTAATATTTACAATTTTGCTGACAGTTGGTGCTGTATATCTATATACAGTTTTTAATGACGGCCAGGCCATTGATGAGATCAGTATGGAAACCCCGGCCGATCAAAAGCAGGTGCAGAAAAAGCCTGAAATCAAACCTAAGTCATCGAAACCCAAGCTAGTCATTAAAGAACCGGTTCGACAAACCACAGCGTCCGATATGACAACAGCGATACCCACAGTTGATGTTGAGAAAAGGCTGGAGAAGGAGCTGGCGCTGCGTAGGAAGGCGGAAGAGGAATTCAATCTCAAGGCACAGTAGGGATTGAGGTCTCACACCAGATTTTCTCACTCGAACCGTCACATTATCAAGCATCAATGACCATGACCTATAGACCGAACCGCCAAGCGCTTAGGTGAAAACTGTAATGTTTCTTCCTGGCTATTCAGCCTCATCACCATACTCGAAAATCGTTGCATGCAACGGCCAACCCGATTCATCGACCACAAAAACAGTCCATTTACCTGTTTCATCCGGTTTTAGACTCTTTGCTGAATAGACACGCCAGCGAGGACCGCCTACCTTAAAGTCGACTTCACTGACAGTCTGCCCAGCAAATTCCCAGCGATGGGTCACTGTTCGACCCTGCAGATGCCTTAGATCGGTGAAGAAAAAAACCCGCGTCGTCAGGGTGTCTAGCTTGACCACCTGATCAAGCGGCTCTCTATCCACAATTGCAGTGGTAAACTGAGCCCTGGCTACATAGGCGTCAGGGACAGGCGACTCCTGCAACTCCTCAGCAGATAGATTTGTTACACCTAGTTTCAGGAATAAGATTAGGAGCGTATTGGCAAACAGTGTAGTCGAACTCCTTTTTAAATATCCAAACATCATCTCCTCCGTCCCCAAAAATCATATCAATAATTAATCTCTGAATTAATCGTTGAAACCCTATTTTTTTAATACCCGTATCCATTGCCAGAAATTGAGTAATCCCGCCAACGAGGCAGATAGGTAGGTAAATGCTGCCGCCCTTAGGATTTTTTCCGCGCCTCGATACTGTTCCGGTTGTAAATATCCACTCCTCAATAGTGGCAATGCCTTTTTATAACTGGCATCGAGTTCCACAGGCAGTGTCGCCAACTGCAGGATCACATTTGATCCCATGACGAGAAAGGCTGCCATTGCACTTAGCAGCCCGGCAGAGGGAGCCCGAGTGACAATGGAGAGAATTGGTGCCGCAAAGAGTAGAAAAGAGCCCAGCCGTTGCGCCCCTATCGCGATCGATCCAAGTCGGGTGCGCCACTGAAAGAGTGGTTCATCCGCTGCATCCTGTAAGGCATGACCGACTTCATGGGCTGCTATTGTAATGGCTGTGAGGGTTCTTCCCTCCAGCTTATCTTTTGACAACCGTACCGCTTTATCCCCTGGATCATAATGATCACCAGATTCAGTTTTTTCGACCTGTACCTGGTGTAAACCGTAACGGTCCAACAGGTGCCTGGCTAAATTTCCCCCATTGCCAGGAAAGTTCTCTTCCTGGTGACGATTGTATTTTGCCATTACATGCTGTACCCATAACTGAGGCCCCAAAATCACCAGCAGTAGAGTCCCAAGCAGCAATAAATAGATCATTTACCGAATATCTACTCATTAAAGCCACAACCACCGCTTGGACAACAACCTCCCGCAGGACAAGCAGGTTCAGGGTCGGCACGGCTGGCACTACTGATAACAGCTGCGCCACCGATCAGTTTCCTCACCGGCTCGGATTCAGCTGTATCTCCGAGAGGTCTGTCAACCTTCTTGCATAGCGCACCCCAATTGCTGATCGTTTCATTCATTGGATGAAAGACCTCAACCTTCTCACCATTGGCATCACAGTAATAGTCATAGGTAGGCATAATTCTGTCTCCAGGTTGCTTCCTTATATCTCTATATATTACCTGATGTAGACACTTCCAAAAACGTTCTTCGGACAAAGGAAAAATTTATACCGCCATAGAAACCGAAAATAGAAAAGGCCACTGTGGTAGCCAGTGGCCTTTTCGTTTAACGTACAAGCTACCCCGCTTGAGATAACCTAATATGGCACTCCATATCTCAATAGGTTACAACGCGAGGTAGTTGTTTCGCCTCAGCCACCCACTTTTCAACGGATGAGAGACTTGGCGTTGCACGTACAAGATTCTTGGCCTCGTTTACCTCAATCATTTTCTTGTGCAGGTTTTCAGCCTTGCGCTGCGCTAGTTCCGGCACAGTGTCCACTCCAGCTGCTTCTAGCAGGTCCGAGTACTGCTCACCTATACCCTTTATTCGAAACAGATCAGCCATATTGATCCATCTCAATATCAGTTTCCCGCTTATCGAAGACGCGTCTTCGATCTCCTTGCGGCCCTTCTTGGTACTTCCCTTTTCCAACAGATTTTCCAAACTGGTGACCCCCGCTGACGTCAACTTTGCAGCATAAGTATCACCGATACCTTCGATGTCGACTAACTTTGTCATTGTTATCTCTCTATAGTTGGTTTTGGGTACTATCACTCTAGGGCTAGTAAAACCCTATCGAAAGCCATGAATTTAAAAAAAATGTAAACTTCCACATCTCCTTTTTACTGCATCGATACATGTGCTTTGCTCTTGGTCCAGTCAGACCAACCGATCGTTGATCTGACTCACCAGGCTTCGGCGCCGGCGGTCTTCTCGCCTACGCTCCCCTGGATACTGCTCTACTCCCTCGACTATTTGCTGACGACGATCCCTACTCCTATGTCGCCTTATATAGGGATGAGCTTGTACTCGCTTTCCTTTGATTTTAGTGGTGTTCAACCTACCGATAACTGAATGTACTAGGCGTGAAGGATTGATATAGATGAGACCATAGTATTCCCAGACTCTGGTATTTGTGTGCATGATTTTAAGAATTTTACTCTCTTCCACCTTCACACCTCGGATGGGTATGGCAGACCAGAGAGGACTAAATTGGCGTGATACCAACTTATGCAACTCCTTAACTGAAATCTCTTTAGGAATCCCTTTAATAAACACCCACATCACATACCCCAAAGCCAATCCATGGCAATTTTAATCGTTGTAAGCAGAAAACAGCAAGGCTGTAACCCATTAATATTTTAAGCAATTGTCACTTGCTCGCTTAAATAGACATCCTGAATCGCGTGCAGCAATTCAACACCCTCCTGCATGGGTCGCTGAAACGCCTTGCGCCCGGAGATCATGCCCATGCCGCCCGCCCGCTTGTTGATGACAGCAGTTCGCACCGCTTGCGCCAGATCACCCTCCCCAGAGGATGCACCCCCTGAGTTAATCAGCCCCGCCCTTCCCATATAACAGTTGGCCACCTGATAGCGCACCAGATCAATTGGATGTTCAGTGGTGAGTTCTGTATAGACTTTTTTGTCTGTTTTGCCAAATTTTATTGCGTTATAGCCTCCATTTCCCACCGCTTGCTTCTGTTTGACGATATCTGCCTCGATCGTGGCAGCCAGATGATTGGCCTGACCCGTCAAATCCGCGGCCGTATGGTAGTCCACCCCATCAACCTTGAAGGAGCTGTTTCTGAGATAGGCCCATAAAACCGTTGCCATGCCCAATTCATGGGCATGTTGGAACGCTTCAGAGACCTCCTGAATCTGTCGCCTTGATTCTTCAGAGCCATAATAGATGGTGGCACCAACGGCAACCGCCCCCAGATCAAAGGCCTGTTCCACCGATGCAAACAGGGTTTGATCATAGAAATTCGGGTAGCTGAGAATTTCATTGTGGTTGATTTTGACCAAAAATGGGATTTTATGGGCATACCGACGGGCTACCGAACCCAAGACACCTAGTGTCGATGCAACCGCGTTACATCCACCCTCGATAGCGAGTTCGACTATCTTGGCAGGATCAAAATAGATCGGATTGGCTGCAAACGAAGCACCACCCGAGTGCTCTACCCCCTGATCAACAGGTAATATGGAGAGAAAACCACTCCCGCTCAAGCGCCCAGAATTCATCAGCGTCTGCATTGCCCGAAGCACACCTGGCTTGAGGTCTTTTTGGCTTATAACCCTGTCGACAAAGTCGTGGCCAGGTAGTTGCAGCATCGATTTATCGATAGTTTTACAGCTGTGTGTCAGTAGACTTTCAGCCTCATTACCGAGCAAGGATTCGATATCACTCATCTGTCTCTCCTTAATCTTTGCAATTGCATTTACTAGGACATAATTCCCAACCAATCAACCATATATTCTGTGCCTGGTCTTCACGGTCCGATTGTATTATCTAGGTGGTTATAGGCAAACATTGTATTTATCCGAATGGCATGGGAACGGCCTCCCCTATTGGAGTATAGATTCATGACTGGGTTAAGTAACTATATTGGTTATAACTGCATTCACCCCTAGTATCAGTATCATAGGTAGATGCGGAACAATTCCGGCTGACGACAACTCTTACTGGCTATAGGAGTTCTAACTATGCAAAACCCGTTTCTCCCTGACTTTCAGCAGCTACCCACGTCGCTCCCTGTTTTTCCTCTGAGCGGGGCAGTGGTGATGCCTGGGGCGCAACTGCCACTCAATATCTTCGAACCTCGTTACCTGGATATGGTTCAGGATGTATTGAAAAGCCACCATTTGATCGGAATGGTTCAACCCGATGAGGGTGAAGACGCTACAAAGCATCAACTACACACAACGGGCTGCGCTGCTCGAATCTCATTCTACAACGAGACCCTGGATGGGCGGATCGAAGTTATCCTCACTGGTGTCTGCCGGTTCGACATACTGACTGAACTGCCGTCAGACCGGGATTATCGTATGATCAGACCCAATTGGGAGCGTTTCATATCCGATTACAATTTCAATCTACCGATCGCGCAAGAGAAACGGAACAGCATCAATTCCACGCTTGACCGATATCTCAACTTCAATGAGCTGCAAACCGATACCGATCAACTCAAGAATTTGACCACACCTCAGCTTGTCAATGTGTTGACAACTGCTCTACCCTTGTCCCATGAAGACAAACAATCCATCCTTAATACAGTCGATATTAATGAACGTTTTCAGCTACTTATGGTTAAAATGGAGATGGCAAGCAGTTCAGCTAACAGTCATTTGACGCATTAATCCCAAGCGAACACCTTAAATAAGAATAACGATGGCACAACTGATCAAGAGTGAATTTGAACCGGCCTGGTGGCTGCCATCTCCTCACCTGCAGACGCTTTGGCCCAGCCTGTTCCGACGGCATCTTCCACTGGAACTCCGTCGGGAGCGGGTCGAACTGCGTGATGGAGATTTCATCGACATCGCCTGGCATGGTTCCAAAGGTCCCTTGGTGCTCTTGATACACGGACTTGAAGGTTCCCTCGAATCCCACTATGCGACCACGCTCATCTCAGCATTGAACAGTGCCGGATTTAGATGCCTGTTCATGCATTTACGGGGTTGCAGCGGAGTACCTAACCGTCTGCAGCGTAGTTACCACTCGGGTGCTACGGAAGACTTGGTTGATACGGTCGAGTTTTTACGTTTGAAAGAGGAGCTTCCCAAGGCAGTGGTTGGTATCTCACTAGGTGGTAATCTATTACTCAAATATCTCGGTGAGTCAGGTTGCGATTCTGCTTTTAATGCAGCCGTTGCCGTCTCGGTCCCCTTTAACCTGAAAAGTGCCGTAAAGCGCTTGGAGCACGGCTTCTCAAGGGTGTATAGCCGCTACCTGTTGCGAAAATTATTGAAATCCCATGTCCAAAAGTGTCGTTCCATGTCCATCCCCGATACTGACAATATCTCCTCGATCAGCACTATCTATGAATTTGATAACCGAATCACTGCGATACAAAACGGATTTATCGATGCAGACGATTACTACCAACTTTCCAGCTGTGCACAATTTCTTAAACACATCACGACACCCACCCTGATTTTGCACGCACGGGATGACCCATTTATGCAACCCCAGGATGTACCAGACTTGCAAGATCTCGGTCCCGGTGTTTCACTAGAACTCTCGGATTGTGGTGGTCATGTTGGATTTGTCCAGGGCAAGCTCCCCTGGCGCCCCGTCTACTGGCTGGATCGTCGAGTTCCAGCTTTCCTGAAACATGTACTCACTCGAGATTGACCTAACCTAGTGGGCCAAGCGGGAAGTTCTGTAACTCTCAGCCAGTCCACAAGCCAAGGTGACAAGGCGTGCGAGCGCAGGACTGGCCGTAGCCAATTCAAGTGAGCACAACACGGTCAGCTTGGCTTGTGGGCTGGCCCATGGGGAGCCCCGCAAAGGGATCAATTCAGCGTTGCGCTTC
>NATW01000160.1 GCA_003094555.1 gamma proteobacterium symbiont of Ctena orbiculata | reverse complement strand
GTGACGGGTGCCTGCGACCTGCCGGAGGGAGTGGAGATGGTGATGCCCGGCGACAACGTGAAGATGGTAGTGAAACTGATTGCGCCGATCGCGATGGAAGAGGGTCTGCGCTTTGCGATCCGCGAAGGCGGCCGGACCGTGGGTGCCGGTGTGGTATCCAAAATTATCGAGTAAGTGATAATGGCAAACCAGAGAATACGAATTCGTCTGAAGGCATTTGATCATCGACTGATTGATCAATCTGCCCGTGAGATAGTGGAGACCGCCAAGCGCACTGGTGCGCATGTGCGTGGTCCAATTCCACTGCCGACAAAGAATGAGCGATACACCATTTTGATTTCACCGCATGTCAACAAGGATGCGCGTGATCAATATGAGATCCGCACTCACAAACGTCTGCTCGATATCGTTGAGCCGACCGACAAGACCGTGGATGCGCTGATGAAGCTCGATTTGGCTGCCGGCGTTGATGTGCAGATCAAACTGAACTGAGGTTAGAACGATGGCGATTGGAGTAGTCGGCCGGAAGGCAGGAATGACCCGGATATTTACCGAGCAGGGAGAATCCATCCCGGTTACGGTGATCGAGGTTGAACCCAACCGAGTCACGCAAATGAAAAGTGACGAGACTGATGGTTACTTGGCTATTCAGGTCACCACCGGTGCACGTAAGAGCTCGCGCGTGAGTAAACCCGCTTCAGGCCATTATGCGAAAGCAGGTATCGAGGCCGGACGTGGTACATGGGAGTTCCGCGCCGAGGAATCCGATATCGAAGGTATTGAAGTGGGTAGTGAAATCAAGGCTGATCAGTTCGAGGCTGGACAGATAGTCGATGTACGCGGACGCTCCCAGGGTAAGGGATACCAAGGTGGCGTCAAGCGCCACAATTTCCGCATGCAGGATGCCACTCACGGCAACTCGTTGTCACATCGTGCACCCGGATCGATCGGACAGTGTCAGACACCGGGGCGTGTATTCAAAGGCAAGAAGATGGCAGGTCAGATGGGTGCAGTACAGCGCTGCCAGCAGAATCTGGAAGTCGTACGCGTCGATGCGGAGCGTAACCTGTTGTTGGTGAAGGGCTCTGTGCCAGGCTCCAAAGGTGGTGATCTGGTTATCACCCCCGCTGTGAAGATGATTAATAAAGGGTGAGTCTGATGGAACTCAATGTACAAACAGCAGTAGGTGCACAAACTCTGAAGGTCTCCGACGAGATCTTCGGTGCAGAGTTTAAGCAATCTCTGGTGCATCAGGTGGTATCAGCCTATATGGCAGGTGCACGTGCCGGCACCAAGGCGCAGAAAAACCGCTCTGCAGTTGCAGGTGGTGGCGCCAAGCCTTTTCGTCAAAAGGGAACAGGTCGTGCGCGCGCCGGTACCAGTCGCAGTCCTATCTGGCGCAGTGGTGGTGTTAACTTCGCGGCAACACCGCGCAGCTATGCCCAGAAGATCAACCGCAAAATGTACCGTGGCGCGATTCGTTCAATTCTTTCTGAACTGAATCGGCAGGAGAGACTGGTAGTGGTGGACGAAATCACCATTGCAGAGCCAAAAACCAAGCAGTTGGTTGAGAAGCTCAAGGGTATGGAATTGAGTGATGTATTGGTTGTGACCCTGGATCCGGATGAGAATCTCTACCTGGCTTCAAGAAACCTCTACGGTGTCGATGTACGGGATATCAATGAGATCGATCCTGTCAGTCTGGTGGCTTATGAGAAGGTTTTGGTCACTGAAAGCGCAGTTAAGAAACTCGAGGAGCGACTGGCATGAACAGCGAGCGTCTCATGAAGGTTCTTCTCAGTCCTGTGGTATCTGAGAAGAGTAGCGTGGTTGCCGATGCCAACCAGCAATACACCTTTCGTGTTGCAACCGATGCGACCAAGCGGGAGATCGCAAAGGCGGTCGAAAAGCTGTTCGAGGTAGAGGTCGAACGGGTGCAGGTTGTCAATTGCAAAGGCAAAACGAAACGCTTTGGTCAGGTCAACGGTAAACGTTCTGACTGGAAGAAGGCATATGTTCGTCTCAAGCCTGGTAACGATATCGATTTCGCGGCCGGTGCTTGAGCAAATAAGACAGGATTTGGATTATGGCAGTCGTTAAATCAAAACCGACCTCCGCAGGCCGCAGATTTGTGGTCAAGGTTGTCAATGATGAGCTCCATAAGGGTGCGCCCTATGGTCCATTGGTGGCAAAAAAGAGTAAAACCGGCGGGCGCAACAATAACGGTCGTATAACTACGCGTCATCGTGGTGGCGGACACAAGCAGCGCTACCGCGTCATCGATTTCAAGCGCAACAAGGAAGGTATTCCGGCAACAGTTGAACGCCTTGAATATGATCCGAATCGGACTGCACATATTGCATTGATCCGTTATGCAGACGGTGAGCGCGCCTACATCATTGCCCCCGGCAACCTGCATGTGGGTGACCAGGTCGAATCAGGATCTGGTGTGGCGATCAAGGTGGGTAACTGCCTGCCATTGAGGAACATGCCGCTGGGTACCGTGGTGCATTGTATCGAGATGAAACCGGGCAAGGGTGCACAGCTTGCACGTTCCGCTGGCGCATCGGTGCAGTTGGTGGCACGGGAAGGCGAGTATGCCACCCTGCGTCTCCGCTCTGGTGAAATGCGCAAGGTCCCCGCTGACTGCCGCGCAGTTATCGGCGAGGTTTCAAACTCTGAGCATACGCTGCGCTCATTAGGCAAAGCGGGAGCCACACGTTGGAAGGGTATACGCCCGACTGTGCGTGGTGTTGTCATGAACCCTGTTGATCATCCGCATGGTGGTGGTGAAGGCCGTACCTCGGGCGGTCGTCATCCGGTATCGCCTTGGGGTGTGCCAACCAAAGGGTATAAAACCCGTACCAACAAACGCACAAATAAGATGATTGTGCGCCGTAGAAACCGTAAATAATTGATTAGGGGTTAGAGTCGTGCCACGTTCAATCAGAAAGGGCCCATTCATTGACCACCATTTAATGAAGAAGGTGGATGAGGCGGTAGCCCAGAACAACAAACGTCCTATCAAGACCTGGTCACGCAGATCTCTCGTGGCGCCGGAGATGGTGGGACTGACGATCGCTGTATACAACGGCAAGCAGCATGTCCCGGTGTTGGTATCGGAGAACATGGTCGGACACAAGTTGGGTGAGTTTGCGCTGACCCGCACTTATCGTGGTCATGCCGCTGATAAGAAGTCCAAGTAGAGGAAGTGACGATGCAGACTACAGCAAAATTGCGTCATGCCCGGATTTCTGCTCAGAAGGGGCGACTGATCGCAGATCAGATTCGTGGACTTCCTGTTGAGCAGGCCCTGGATCTTCTCTCTTTCAGTAAGAAGAAGGGTGCTGGGCTGGTAAAAAAGGTGCTCGAATCGGCGATTGCCAATGCCGAGCACAACGATGGTGCGGATATCGATGAATTGAAGGTTTCAGCCGTCAGTGTCGATGAGGGTCCGACCATGAAGCGTATTCGAGCACGTGCCAAAGGTCGTGCAACCAGGATTCTCAAACGCACCAGTCACATCAACGTGACTGTAGCGGAAAAGTAACAGGCAAGAGAGGCCGAAATGGGTCAAAAAGTACATCCAACCGGGATACGTCTTGGCATCGTAAAAGACTGGACTTCCAAGTGGTATGCGGATTCCAAGCACTATGCGGATCTTTTGAACAATGATCTCGAAGTCCGTGAATTCTTGAAAAAGAAGTTGCACCAGGCGTCTGTGAGTCGTATTCAGATCGATCGTCCTGCAAACAATGCCCACATTACCGTCCACACCGCGCGTCCTGGACTGGTGATCGGCAAAAAGGGTGAGGATATCGATGCATTGAGGGCCGAGGTCTCCGGCATGATGGGGATTCCTGTCCATATGAGCATCGAAGAGATCCGCAAGCCGGAGCTCGATGCCCAGTTGGTGGGTGAGAGCATTGCCCAGCAGTTGGAAAGACGTGTCATGTTCAGGCGTGCCATGAAGCGGGCTGTACAGAATGCCATGCGCCTCGGTGCCGAGGGCATCAAGGTGCATATCAGCGGACGACTCAACGGTGCTGAAATAGCGCGTTCCGAATGGTATCGGGAAGGGCGTGTGCCATTGCACACCCTGCGTGCAGATATTGATTATGGCTTTGCTGAAGCGAATACAACCTACGGGATCATCGGTGTCAAGGTATGGGTCTTCAAGGGTGAAGTCTATGCTGATAATGAGGAAGTTGAAGTGGAAACCAAAACAACCTCGTCGGGTAAGAGGTCGTAAGCCATGTTGCAACCTAAACGGACAAAATTTCGCAAACAGCACAAAGGGCGCAATCGCGGCCTGGCCATCAAGGGCAGCGATGTCTCTTTTGGTGAATATGGCCTTAAATCCATCGGTCGGGGTCGGATTACGGCTAGACAGATTGAGGCTGCCCGGCGTGCCATCACCAGGCACGTGAAACGTGGCGGTAAAATATGGATCCGAATCTTTCCGGACAAGCCGATCACTAAGAAGCCTTTGGAAGTTCGCCAAGGTAAAGGTAAGGGTAATGTTGAATACTGGGTCGCCCAGGTTCAGCCTGGTCGTATGCTGTATGAGATCGAAGGTATCTCTGAGGAGTTGGCCCGAGAGGCATTTGCACTGGCTGCTGCCAAATTGCCTGTATCGACCACATTCGTGAAGCGGACGGTAATGTAATGAAAGCATCAGAGTTAAGAGAAAAGTCTCAACAAGAGCTGACGTCTACCCTCGAAGAACTTCTCAAAGAGCAGTTTAATCTGCGTATGCAGCGGGGCACCGGTCAATTGGCCAAGCCCTCACGCATGCGGGAAGTTCGCAAGGATATTGCACGTGTAAAAACTCTAATGAACGAACAGAAGTCGGGTGATGCATCATGAATGAACAGCAGGCAACGAACCGGACCCTGGTGGGGCAGGTTGTGAGCAGCGCAATGGAAAAATCGATTACCGTATCCGTTGAGCGTACTGTGAAGCATCCGGTGTATGGAAAATACATGCGTCGTACGACCAAGGTACACGCGCATGATGAAACAAATGAGTGTCAGAAAGGTGATACCGTGATGGTGGAGCAGTGTCGTCCACTGTCGAAGACCAAAACCTGGCGTTTGGTTAAAGTACTGGAGCGTACCAGCTGAGACCCTGTTCTCAGTGAGCGTCCAATCGAAATTATTTGGAATTAGGGCAATACCATGATTCAGATGCAGACCAACCTCAGTGTGGCTGATAACAGCGGCGCCAAGCAGGTTCAGTGCATAAAGGTGCTGGGTGGTTCTCATCGCCGCTATGCAGGGATCGGAGACATCGTAAAAGTCAGTGTCAAAGATGCCATACCTAGAGGCAAGGTGAAAAAAGGTGATGTCTACAATGCTGTTGTAGTCAGAACCAAAAAGGGCGTTCGTCGTCCGGATGGATCAGTGATCCGCTTCGACACGAACGCTGCAGTGCTTTTGAACAGTGCATTGCAGCCAATAGGTACGCGTATCTTTGGTCCGGTGACCCGTGAATTAAGGAGTGAGCGATTTATGAAAATCATTTCGCTCGCACCAGAAGTTTTGTGAGGCGGCATCAATGGCAAGCAAGATTAAAAAAGGTGACGAAGTCATCGTCATCAGCGGAAAGGATACAGGTAAACGCGGTACTGTAGTCAGAATGCTGCAGGATGACCGTTTGGTTGTTGAAAATGTCAATATGGCAAAGAAACATACCAAGCCCAATCCGAATCGCGGTGAGCCTGGTGGCATTCTTGATAAAGAGATGCCGCTGCATATTTCAAATGTGGCTCTCTACAATCCGGTATCCGACAAGGGTGATCGGGTTGGATTTAAAATTCTTGAAGATGGCAAGAAGGTTCGAGTCTTTAAATCGAATCAAGAAGTCGTCGACATCTGAGGCGTGATCAGACATGGCAAGATTACAGCAACAATATAAGGAAACCATTGTCCAGGAGCTTATGGACAAGTTTCAGTTCGGCAGCATCATGCAGGTCCCCAAGATCACCAAGATCACTCTGAATATGGGTGTCGGTGAGGCGATTGGCGACAAAAAAATTCTTGAAAATGCCGTCGGTGATATGGAAAAGATTGCCGGTCAAAAGGCAGTCATCACCTATGCCCGTAAGTCAATTGCAGGTTTCAAGGTGCGTGAAGGATGGCCGATCGGTTGCAAGGTGACCCTGCGGCGTGAGCGGATGTATGAGTTCCTAGACCGTCTGATCAATATCGCGATACCCCGTATCCGGGATTTTCGCGGTCTGAATGGCAAGTCTTTCGATGGCCGTGGCAACTACTCCATGGGCGTTAAAGAGCAAATCATGTTTCCAGAGATCGATTATGACAAGATCGACGCAATCCGTGGCTTGGATATTACCATTACCACCACGGCTCAGACCGATGAAGAGGGTCGAGCGTTGCTGGAAGCCTTTAAATTTCCTTTTAAGAACTGAGTCCAAATATGGCAAAAAAGAGCATGATCGCACGCGAAAACAAGCGTGCCCGTATCGCCTCCCAATATGCTGCCAAGCGTAGTGCGCTGAAGGCGATAATCAAGAATCCCAACAGCACATTCGAGCAGATCGAAGAGGCGACTCTGAAACTGCAGAAACTGCCACGTGACGCCAGTCCGTCGCGCAAGCAGAATCGTTGTCGGGTGACAGGCCGTCCCCACGGCGTCTACCGCAAGTTCGGGTTGTGCAGGAATAAGCTGCGCGAGGCCGCTATGCGGGGCGATGTTCCAGGGCTTGTTAAAGCCAGCTGGTAAGCGTATAATTTCGCGCTTTTACTCGGGTCAACTGTTGGCCCGTTTTGTTTTTTTAAATTTCGGGTATCGCGCCACAAAGGCGGACTGACCACAGGAGCTCATTATGAGTATGTCAGATCCCATCGCGGATATGCTTACACGCATCCGCAATGGCCAGGCAGCCAACAAGACGACAGTAGAGCTGCCCTCCTCAAAGCTTAAGCTCTCAATTGCTAACCTTTTGAAAAACGAAGGTTTTCTTCAGGAAGTCTCCATCAATAGCGAAGCCGCGAAACCGACCCTGGTTTTGGAGTTGCGCTACTACCAGGGCCGTCCTGTTATCGATTTGATCAAGCGTATCAGCCGTCCCGGATTGCGTGTCTACAAGGGTAAAAATGAGTTACCCAAGGTGCGTGGTGGTCTGGGTGTGGCGATTATCTCCACCTCCAAAGGTGTGATGTCAGACCGTGCCGCCCGCGAGACGGGTCAGGGCGGTGAAGTCATCGCCTACGTCGCATAAGGGGGTGATGAGATGTCGCGTGTAGCTAAAAGCCCGATCTCACTACCCTCCGGGGTTACGGTCAAAAAGGGTGATCAGTCCCTGAGTGTCAAGGGCCCCAAGGGTGAAATGGCAATGGACGTGCACCCTTCTGTGGATATCGCTGAAGAGGATAACTCACTTAAGTTCGTGCCAAAGGGTGAGGACAAGGCGTCCTGGGCCATGGCCGGGACCATGCGGGCACTGGTCAACAATATGGTGACTGGTGTCACACAGGGATTTGAGAAGAAATTGCAATTGGTTGGGGTTGGTTATCGTGCCCAGGCTGGCGGCAAGTCCCTCAACCTCAACCTGGGTTTCTCCCATCCGATCGACTATCCGGTTCCTGAGGGTATCAGTATTGCGACCCCATCGGCGACTGAGATAGTTGTCAGTGGAAGTAACAAGCAGCGTGTCGGCCAAGTGGCTGCGGAAATCCGCGCCTTTCGACCGCCGGAGCCCTATAAAGGCAAGGGCGTGCGTTATGTCGACGAATATGTTGCACGTAAAGAAGCTAAGAAGAAATAGGGTAGAACGATGGAAAAGAAAATATCACGCATACGTCGTGGGCGTCGTACTCGAGCAAAGATTCAGGAGCTTGGTGCTCATCGTCTCTCTATTCATCGTACGCCTCGACATATCTACGCTCAGGTGATCAGTCCGGATGGCGGTAGTGTGCTGGCGAGTGCCTCTACCCTGGATAAATCGGTTCGGGGTGAGATTAAAGGCGCCTGTGGCAACGTCGATGCGGCGAAGATTGTCGGTAAATATATCGCCGAGCGGGCGAAATCCGCCGGTATAGAGAATGTGGCCTTCGACCGTTCGGGTTTTCGATACCATGGGCGGGTCAAAGCGCTTGCTGATGCGGCACGTGAAGCCGGTCTCCAATTTTAAAGGTTCTGGAATATGGCTAATTTCAATGCAAAGCCTGAGGGCGACGAGCTTCTTGAAAAGCTGGTCAATGTAAACCGGGTGGCAAAGGTTGTTAAAGGTGGCCGCCAGTTCGGATTTTCTGCACTGACTGTGGTCGGTGATGGAAAGGGTCGGGTTGGTTTCGGTACCGGCAAGGCGCGTGAGGTTCCTGTGGCGATTCAAAAGGCCATGGAAACAGCGCGAAAAAACATGGTATCGGTTCGCCTCAGCGGCACAACCCTGCAGTATCCGGTTATCGGTAGACATGGTGCTGCCAAGGTGCATATGCAGCCTGCCTCTGATGGTACTGGCATCATCGCTGGTGGTGCGATGCGCGCCGTTTTTGAAGTGCTGGGTGTGCAGAATGTACTGGCAAAGTGCATCGGGACTAACAATCCCATGAATGTCGTTCGGGCCACCATAAACGGCTTGCACGAGATGACAGATGCTGAGTCCGTGGCTCTGAAACGCGGTAAAAGTGTCGAGGATATCCTGGGGTAGGTCATGGCTAAGAAGAAGATGATGCATGTGACTCTGGTACGCAGCACGAATGGCAGACTGGCAAGCCATAAAGCGTGCGTCGCCGGGTTGGGATTACGACGTATGCACCAGGTCGTCGAGGTGGAGGATACTCCCGCGACGAGAGGTATGGTGAATAAGGTCAACTATATGGTCAAGGTTGTGGAGGCTTAATCATGCGCTTGAATACACTACAACCTGCTGCTGGCAGTAAGACTGACCGGAAACGCGTCGGTCGTGGTATCGGCAGCGGTCTTGGAAAGACTTGTGGGCGCGGCCACAAAGGGCAGAAATCCCGTTCCGGCGGATATCACAAGGTCGGTTTTGAGGGTGGCCAGATGCCCCTGCAAAGACGCCTGCCGAAGGTTGGTTTCACCTCGCGTGTCTCTTTGATAACGGCTGAGGTTCGACTTGGTGAGCTGGCGAAAGTGGATGGCGAAGTGGTCGACCTGGAAGCACTGAAAAAGGCGAATATCGTCACTCGTTCCGTAAAAAATGCGAAGATCTTCGCTTCTGGAGAGATCGATCGTGCCGTGACCGTAAAAGGCATTCGCGTATCCAAAGGTGCTAAGGCTGCAATCGAAGCGGCTGGTGGCAAGGTCGAGTAAATCATGGCTAATCAGGGATCACCGATGATGGGAGCGCTTGGCAGCATGGGCCGATTGACGGAACTCCGTCAACGTCTGTTGTTTGTTGCAGGCGCCCTGCTGGTGTTCCGTATCGGTACCTTCATACCTGTGCCGGGGGTGAACCCGGTAGCCTTGGCAGCACTGTTTGAACAGGCTCAGGGCTCGATCCTGGATATGTTCAATATGTTTTCCGGGGGTGCCCTGGAGCGTGCCAGCCTGTTTGCCCTGGGTATCATGCCCTACATCTCTGCCTCGATTATCATGCAGTTGATGTCAGCTGTTATTCCTTCATTGGAGCAGTTGAAGAAAGAGGGTGAGTCCGGGCGTAGAAAGATTACCCAATATACCCGTTATGGCACTGTCGTGCTGGCGACATTCCAAGCGGTAGGTATTTCGATCGCGCTTCAAAGTCAGACCGTGGGTGGAGAAACCATCGTTATCCATCAAGGTGTTGGCTTTGTCGTTACAGCCGCTGTATCACTGGTGACAGGCACCATGTTCCTGATGTGGCTGGGTGAGCAGATCACCGAGCGAGGCATCGGCAACGGCATATCCCTGATCATCTTTGCCGGCATCGTTGCGGGTCTGCCTTCTGCCATTGGTGGTACCCTGGAGCTTGCCCGCACCGGGGAGTTGAACGCACTGACGATTCTGTTCCTTTTTGTCCTGGCTATCGCGGTTACCGCGTTTGTGGTTTTTGTCGAACGGGGACAGCGCCGGATTACCATCAATTACGCCAAACGCCAGCAAGGCAGAAGAATGCTCGCTGCCCAGAGCACCCATCTGCCCCTGAAGCTGAACATGGCAGGTGTTATACCGCCGATTTTCGCCTCCAGTATTATTCTCTTCCCGGCAACCCTCGGGCAGTGGTTCGGGAATACGGAAGGCACCCGTTGGATACAGGATATATTCGCAAAACTGTCACCGGGTGAACCTGTATATGTGATGGCCTACGCGGCGGCGATAATCTTTTTCTGTTTTTTCTACACTGCGCTGGTGTTCAATTCCCGTGAGACTGCGGACAATCTGAAGCGTTCAGGTGCGTTTATCCCTGGTATTCGGCCAGGCGACCAAACGGCTAAGTATATCGATGGCGTGATGAGTAAACTGACCTTTTGGGGTGCGATTTACATAACCCTGGTCTGTTTGCTGCCTGAGTTCCTGATCGTGGGTTGGAATGTACCCTTCTATTTTGGTGGTACATCGCTGTTGATTATTGTCGTGGTGGTCATGGATTTCATGGCCCAGATACAGGCGCACATGATGTCCCATCAATACGATGGCCTGATGAAAAAGGCCAATCTGAAAGGTGGTGGTGGCGGGTTGTTACGCTAGCGTCGAACGCTACTGAATTTATTTTTTGGAGTCTGAATCATGAAAGTGCGTGCATCGGTTAAGAAGATCTGCCGAAATTGCAAAATTGTGCGCCGGAATGGCGTCGTCAGAGTAATCTGTAAAGAAGGGCGTCATAAACAGCGTCAGGGTTAATCAGGGCAAAATTAGTGCCACATCCGCTTGATGCAGGTGGTTGTGTAGAGTAATATTGCGCGTTTCCCTTCGGCAATGTGCCAAGGGTTTGTTCAGGAGATTTTGAGATGGCTCGAATTGCAGGGGTCAACATACCAGACCGAAAACATGCGGTCATTGCGCTGACATCGATATACGGTATCGGGCGTTCCCGTGCGGGCGATATCTGTAAAGAAGCCGGCATTGAACCCAATGTGAAGATACAGGAGCTCAGCGAGGATCAGGTAGAAAGCATACGCTCTATCGTTGCCCGCTTCACCGTCGAAGGTGACCTCCGACGTGAAATCTCGATGAATATTAAACGCCTGATGGACCTTGGGTGCAATCGTGGCATCCGGCATCGTCGCGGACTTCCATTGCGCGGGCAGCGTACACGTACGAATGCCAGGACGCGCAAAGGCCCACGTCGCCCGATCAAGCGTTAATTAAATCTATATATGAATCTTTAGGTACAGAAGATGGCTAAACCTAGTACACGTGGTAAGAAAAAGGTAAAGAAGAGTGTGACCGATGGGGTCGCTCATATTCACGCCTCTTTCAACAATACAATCATTACTATCAGTGACCGCCAAGGCAACGCACTGGCTTGGGCCACTGCTGGTGGATCGGGATTCCGCGGTTCTAGAAAGAGCACCCCGTTTGCAGCCCAGGTTGCTGCTGATCGCGTGGGGCAGATGGTCAAGGAGTATGGCGTCAAGAATCTTGATGTGAATGTAAAAGGTCCTGGACCTGGCCGCGAATCCGCTGTTCGTTCCCTGAACAATGCAGGATTCAAGATCACAAGCATCTCTGATGTTACCCCTATACCACACAATGGCTGCCGTCCTCCCAAGAAGCGCCGCGTCTAATTACTGGAGTTACTGAAACATGGCAAGGTACATCGGACCCAAGTGTAAGCTAAGCCGTAGGGAAGGTACTGACCTTTTCCTGAAAAGCCGCGTGCGTTCACTCGATTCCAAATGCAATATGGAGAAGGTACCCGGGCAGATGGGAGATCGCCGTCGTCGGGTATCCGATTACGGTCTACAGCTGCGCGAGAAGCAAAAAGTTCGGCGTATCTACGGGATCATGGAAAAGCAATTCCGTAACTACTACAAAGCTGCAGCCCAGAGTAAGGGTGCGACCGGTGAAAACCTGCTGCAACTCCTGGAGACCCGGTTGGACAATATTGTCTATCGCATGGGTTTTGGCTCCACGCGAGCTGAAGCACGTCAACTTGTGAGCCATAAGGCCATAGAAGTCAATGGAAAGGTAGTTAACGTACCTTCGTTCAAAGTCTCAGCGGAAGATGAAGTCTCGATACGAGAGAAGGCAAAAAAACAGCTCAGAATACAGGGTGCACTCGAACTGCAAGGGCAGTTTGGATTTGTCGATTGGGTTGAGGTTGATCCAAAAGCAATGAAAGGCAAGCTGAAGCGTGTACCGGATCGATCAGATTTGTCTGCCGAGATTAACGAGCAACTGGTCGTCGAGCTCTACTCCAAGTAAGCCTTGACGAGGGAAAATACATGATCGATAGCGTTACGGAATTTCTCAAGCCCCGGATAGTAAACGTTCAACCCATCACTGCAACACGTGCGAAAGTGACCCTTGAGCCGTTGGAGCGAGGGTTTGGCCATACTTTGGGGAATGCGTTAAGGCGCATCCTGCTCTCATCGATGCCCGGCAGTGCGATCACTGAAGTGGAGATCGCCGATGTACTGCACGAGTACACCACGATGGAAGGCGTTCAGGAAGATGTACTTGATGTACTGCTTAATCTCAAGTTGGTTGCAATCATCATGCACTCACGTGATGAGGCGACCCTGAAGCTGCAAAAGAAGGGACCGGGACAAGTACTTGCCAGTGACATAACCCTGGACCACGATGTGGAGATCGCCAATCCTGATCTGGTTCTGGCGACCCTGACCAAGTCCGGCGAAATCAATATGACCTTGAATGTGCGCAGAGGCCGGGGATACCATCCGGCGGCTGCACGACAGGGTAGTGCCGGGGACGAGCGTCCGATCGGCATGTTGCAGGTTGATGCATCGTTCAGTCCGATCAGGGAAGTGGCCTACAGTGTGGAAGCTGCCCGTGTGGAACAGAACACCGGCCTTGACCGCCTGGTCATCGAACTGGAGACAAACGGTACCATCGATCCGGAAGAGGCGATCAGACGTTCTGCGAGTATCCTGCGGGATCAACTCTCTGTCTTCGTCGACCTGGAAGCAGAAGCTGCGGAGTCGGTTTCCGAGCCTGAAGAGCCGGCGATCGATCCAATACTGTTGCGCCCAGTGGATGATCTTGAACTCACCGTACGCTCAGCGAACTGCCTGAAGGCGGAAAATATCTTCCTTATCGGTGACCTGATTCAGCGCACCGAGGTGGAACTGCTGAAGACACCGAATCTGGGCAAGAAATCGCTGACAGAGATAAAGGACGTTCTCGCCCGTCGTGGTCTCTCGCTCGGTATGCGACTCGAGCATTGGCCGCCAGAGAACATCGAGGAGCAACTGACCCACTGAGGCGGTTGCAGACCCTGTTTAACTATTGAATTTGTGGAACTAGAACCATGCGCCATCGCAAATCAGGTCGCCAACTGAATCGTAACAGTAGCCACCGCAATGCCATGTTCAGAAACATGACCGTCTCTCTGATCAATCACGAAATGATCAAGACAACCTTGCCCAAGGCAAAAGAGTTACGACGTGTTGCCGAACCTCTGATCACACTCTCCAAGAGCGACAGTGTGGCAAAACGCCGCCTGGCCTTCGACCGTCTGCGGGACAAGGCGGCAGTGGGGAAACTGTTTGCCGAGCTGGGTCCACGCTACCAGGCGCGTCCAGGTGGCTATCTGCGCATCATGAAGTGCGGTTACCGTCCCGGAGACCAGGCGCCCATGGCCTATGTGGAGCTGGTGGATCGGCCGATACCTGAAGAGACTGAAGAGGCCGTGAGCGAGTCTGAGACGGAAGAGTCCTAAGCTAGACCTGACCAACGATCCGGCTGAAAAGACCCACATCTTGGATGTGGGTTTTTTTATGCGTGTCATTCACTGGGGCAGGATGCCTGTCTGTCCTGACTACTCGGGTCATGTTTAACGCTTTAGACTTTTCAAAAGATCCTGCAGTGCTACTGCCTGGGTTCCGCTCTCCTTGCTCTGCTGAGGATTTTCAACTTCAAATATCCGTTGTCCATTGATCATCCCGGAGATATCAGCTCCTTTGCCGGCCAGATCATGACTGAAGACGGCTGGAATATGCAGTAGGGTGAAAACCACAATCACCTGGTAGCTCAGATGATGCACATCGTTGAGGCTCAGCGTGCCGACCATGGTGATATCCTTGAGCAGCATCAGACCGCTGATGGCGCTCAATAGCAAAAAGAAAAAAAGTGCCAGATAGACAGGTCCCCAGAGCGGGTTGTGACTATACCACTTGGGTAGAGGTGCCTTGCCAAGGGTAAGATAAAACTTCAATACCAACCAGGCCTGGGATAGGCGATGCAGGTTCGGTTCACAGGAGCTGATCTGTTCACTGCCTGTGCCGAATAGGAGAAGATAGAGCCGTAGCAGCAGGGCGGGCAGGAACAGGCCGCCGAGCATGAAGTGGATCTCGGCGGCGCTCTGGGCCAGCAGGGGGGTGTTGTTCATGAGCCAGCCGGTGACCAGCAGCCCCATGGCGGAGAGCCCGAGGATCCAGTGGGCGAGTCTGAGTCTGTTGCTCCACACCAGGATCCGGGTGACGCTTGTTGCCTGCATGTTCAGTTACCTGTCGTTTCACCACGTATGGCGGGATCGGTTGCAAGATTCAGGGTCTCTATTACAGCACGCATGATCTAACATCGGGAAGGAAATAGCCTGGAGAATTATCATGGTCTTGGGTCCTGTGCCCCGGATCCGGTCGTTTCATTTAGCTAGCGGTTTAAGCATGATCAGAGAGAGAAAGAGTAAAAAAGCGCGCAGAGAGGGCCGGGATCAGGCGATGTTGCGTTATACCAAGCAGCGTCAGCGGAATCTCCTGGCCAAGCCCGGGGTGCACGAGTTTATCATCGTGCTGGACCAGATGAAGGCCGGTTTCAATGTGGCCAAGATTTTTCGCAGTGCCGAGGCGTTTGGCGCCCACGAGGTCCATCTGGTGAATATAGGGCCCTTTGATCCAGCGCCGGGGAAGGGTGCTTTCAAGAAGGTGCCGGCACGATTTTTCGACAGCTTCGAGCAGAGTTATCGGGAACTCACTGAGCGTGGTTACAAGATTATGCGACTGGAGGGTGGAAGTAAGCGCCTACTAACTGGTTTCAGTATGGCAAGGAAGATTGCCTTTGTCCTGGGCCATGAGGAGTGGGGACACAGTTTCAGCCGGGAGGAGTATCCGGACATCTTATCGGTGTCCATTCCCCAATTTGGGCAGGTGGAGAGTCTTAATGTGTCGGTGGCGGCGTCCATAGTCATGTATGAATATGTGCGCCAGGTAGGAGGTCTCAGCAGTGACCCGGTCCGCCCTGAATAGGTGAGGCGTTGTATGGCGTTTGTGGTTAACTCTAACTGTCTGGAAATTCAACAGATTTTTTTGTTAACACGGACACGACAATAATCGCGAGTGATGCGAGTAGCAGCCAAGTCATTTGATTTCTCCTCATATTCTAAGTGACTGATCTACTTCAGATATGCCAACCATAGTGAAGTTACAGTCATTTAAATGTGACTTATAACCTAAAAATCTTAAACAAAGCTTAAATAAAGCGTGATCGCTCTCACATCAGAGTCTCGCTTAAAGTTGCGACTTACCCATGAAAATCAGTGTGGCCGGGCGCTCGCCATCGATCCGAATACGGGTGAGGCTGGCAGTGGCAATGGAGAGCCGGTACATGGAACTGAGAGGGGCTTGCAGGGTGTGATTGATAATGGTTCGAATTACACCTGCATGGGCGACAAGTAAAAGATGTTGGCCGTGGAAACGCTCGCAGGCGTTGCTGTAGGCAGCCAGGACCCGTAGCTTGAAGTCATTCAGATCCTCAGCGTCCCGTGGCCGATTCCGAATCGGATCCTGGTAGAAGCGTGACAGGATCGATTTGTCATGTCGACGCAGCTGATCGCCGGTTTGACCTTCCCAGTCACCGAAACCAACCTCTTTGAGCCGGTCATCCAACTCCACCCCAAGCTCAAGCTCTTCTCCCAGGCGTGTCGCAAATTCGCTGCAGCGTCGCAGTGGTGAACTGATGATGGCCTGCCAGGGGTGATCGCCGGAGACGGCTTGCCACATCTGTTCCCATCCCTGCTCACTCAGGGGGTCATCTATCTGGCCCCGGTAGCGCCTGCCGCCTACCGGCTCTCCATGCCGCAATAGATCGATGGTCGTGACTTTGCCTGCCAATTAAAGCAATCCGCTCAGTGTCATCAGCGCGACTATCACCAGGTAGACGACTAGGGATCGCCAGACGAGAGCCATGGCTGACTTTGCAAGAAAGCTGAAGGACCGTACCCCCTCATGGGCTTCGTTGATGAGCGTCGAGAGCCGCATGGCACCGCTACCGGTACAGATCAAGGTTCCGCTGTTGCTGTCGTCGAATTCGCTGAAACGGCTTTCGTGATAGCTACGCCAGCCATAGAGTGCGTCCTCGAAGCTGCCTGCTATGGCATAACAGAAGGCGGTTATGCGTGCGGGTATCCACTCCAGAATCACCACAAGCTGTTTACTGTTGAGGAGGAAATCGGGATCGTTTCTGGCCTGTTCCATGCTCGGTAGCCAAGTGGCGATGCGGTAGGCCATCGCCCCGACCGGACCCAGCAGAATGAACCAAAACAGCACACAAAACAGGTTTTGGTTGGCTTGGAGCAATACCCCTTCGGCCGCGGCTTGGGAACGAGCGGGCTCACTGGTGGGTGGCTCATCCATGATCAGGGTGGTTGCTGATGCCCTTATCTCCTCATCCTCGTCACTATCCACGGCTTCCACGTAGCGGTTGACCGAGGCGTCCAGGTCATTGGGGCCAAAACAGTAGAGCAGAATCGCGACAGAGGTTACAAACCATAACAGTCCGAACAGGGCATTCTCAAACAGGTGTTGTACTGCCCATAGTGCAAGCAGGGGGGGAAGTATCAGCAGCATGATCCCGATGACACCCTGCCGCATCCGCTGCGGTAGCTGATGTCGTTCAAACCACTGATTATAGGAATTGAACCAACCGTTATCACGCAAATAGCGATAATCGAGTAAAAAACGCTCTGCTATCAGGCTGATTAGTATAATCGTCAGGGTCATTGGGCAAGTGTCAGACAATCGATGCAAAGTTTCAACACATATCCTAAGGTTTAGACTTAATCAAGCACCTCTATCAGACTCAAATAACGGTCCCAATCGAACATAGGTCCTGGATCTGTTTTCCGTCCTGGTGCGATGGCGGCGTGGCTGGTAATACGCTCCCGGGTAATGCTTGGATAGAAGTGCATGATCTCCTTGGTAACACGCTCCAGGGCCAAGTATTGAGCATCGGTGAATGGCATATCATCCGCCCCCTCCAATTCGATTCCGATGGAGAAATCATTGCAGCAGGGTCGACCACAGTAGTTGGAATCCCCTGCATGCCAGGCGCGTCGGTTCAGGGGTACGTATTGGGTTATTTTACCCGTGCGTTGGATGAGTATGTGGCATGAAACCCTGAGTGCCTCTATCTCTGCGAAATAGGGGTGTGCCGTTGCATCCAGGTTGTTCATGAACAGATCGTCGATCCAGTTTCCGCCAAACTCCCCGGGTGGCAGGCTGATACTGTGAATCACAAGCAGATCGACCTCTGACTCAGGCGGCCTGTCATCCATGTTTTTCGATGGACGGTACTCCGCACTACGTAAGAGTGTCTCTGCAGATAGGATCAACTTGATTCCAAGTTTGTTTTCAGCCCTTTCAGCACCATATCTGTAAGGCTGACGATACCGACGATTTCACGGTTGTCCAGGACCGGTGCCCTGGTCAGGTCAAAGCGGCTGAATATTCTCGCGGCATAGCGGATATCCATGCTGGAAGATATGGTCAATGCCGGTTTGGTCATGATTTCATAGATATTGACCCGCTCCGGTGCCCGGTCATTGGCCAGTACCAGGCGTGCGATATCTGACAGTGTGACCAGGCCGTACTCGTCGTCATCATGCCGTTTCTTAACAATCAACGATTTGGTCTCTATATGGATCATACGCTCAAGGGCCATTTGTACGGTATCCAAACCGTCCACCATGTCAAAGTCGGTTTTCATGACATCCTTTACCCGGATTAGTTGCCGATCGTTCATAACTCCTCCTCGATAACGTGTGAGAGTGTCTGGATCTGGTGACTGACGCCGACCGCATCTTCGATATCTATCTGAAAGGCGATCCCGCTACCTGATTCTTCATCGAATTGGCCGGCTTCGGAGATTTTTTCCAGAATAGTTCGGCTGAGATGCTCTTCCACCAGCAGAAGCACTACATCCCGTTGCGTATCAAGGGTCAGACCGAGAAAGGTCTTTGACTGATTGATACCCTCTCCACGGGCATGATTGATGACCGTGGAGCCTGTAGCGCCGGCAGATCGGGCAGCCTCGAGAACCTTTTCTGTGGTGCTGTCCTCTACCAGGGCGATGATGAGTTTGAAGTGCATGGGAATTACCTCGTTGTATCATCAGATTGTCTTTTGGATCGCCATTCGCTCAGTTGAGCGTAGGCCATGACCGACATGATCGGGAACAGGCTGGCGAAGGCGATGAGGCCAAAACCGTCCATTACAGGATTGCGGCCAGGAATATTGCTGGATAAACCCAGTCCCAGGGCCGCTACCAGCGGTACCGTGACGGTGGATGTGGTTACCCCCCCTGAATCATATGCCAGGGCAATGATCGTCCGGGGGGCATAAACTGTCTGCACGATTACCACCACATAACCCGTCATGATGTACCAGTGCAGAGGGGTTCCGGAAATAATCCGGTAGCAACCCAAGGAGATGCCCGCAGCCACACCGATGGCGACGGCTATGCGCAACCCCCATTTACTGATGGCGCCGGCGGAGACCTGATTCGCCTTGATTGCCACGGCGATCAATGAGGGTTCTGCGATGGTGGTGGAAAAGCCGATGCAGGCCGCGAACAGATAGACCCAAAAGTAGTGGTGCCATTTAACCCCATCACCGGTGTCGGGAATATTCAGTATCTCAGGCGAGGTGAGCTGATTTGCCATCAACTCCCCGAGTGGGAAAAGGGCGAGATCCAATCCTTGCAGGAACAGAACCAGGCCAAGCAGAACCAGAAGAAAGCCAAACAGCACCTCTTTGGGATTTTTTATGGGGCGGCGCAGCACCAGGAATTGAAAGCCAATCAGGATGCCGGCGATGGGTAGAACATCGAGTACGGTGCCAACCATTACAGAGAAGAAGTGCTGGAGGGCCTCATTCATAACAGCAGCCCATATCCCATGACGAATATCATCGGCGTGAGAGAGGCGAAGGCTATCAGGCCAAATCCGTCGGTCATGGGATTACGACCCTTGATGCTTGAGGCGAGACCGACCCCGAGCGCCGTCACCAGGGGGACGGTTACCGTAGAGGTGGTGACGCCACCTGAATCATAGGCTATGCCGATAATCTCTTTAGGTGCTATTGCGGTCATTAATACAACACCCAGATAGCCGCCTATGATGAGGTATTCAACCGGCCAACCCTTAACGATTCTCAATACACCGATCAGGATGGCGAATCCGACTGATATCGCCACGGTATAGCGTAACCCCTGGGCGTACTCCTCCTGGGCGGTCTGGGTATTCTCTATCATGCCGCCGACAGCCGCCACATTGGCGGCCTCCTGGGCAATTTTTATCAATGCGGGTTCTGCCACTGTGGTGCCGAATCCGAGGGCGAAAGCGAAAATCAACAACCAAGTCAGGCTGCCCTTGCGGGCAAAGTCCCATGCCATGCCTTCGCCAATGGGGAACAGGCCCAGATTCAGGCCTTCGATAAAGAGGGTCAAACCCAGCAGGACCAATACAGACCCTATCAGTATGGTGCCGAGATTAGGAATAGGTTGTTGCAGTACCGCCAATTGAAAGAAAGCGATAACCAGGACAATCGGCAGCAGGTCCCGGGTGCTGTCCGCGAGCGAAGATATGAGGCGTTTGACTAGGCGCATCGATTGGGTTCGAACTGTTTCAGGTCGTCTGTTGTTCTTCTGTAAAGCCTTTTTGGAACTGCTCCATAATCATTGAAACGATACCTTAGATTCTGCTCCGCTGCTATTTTTCAAGTCGGTGAAATAGCGAATCTAGTTCACTCTGGCTATGAATTTTGACCATCGGATCAAGCTGTCAACGGCCTGAGTGGGCGGGATTCACGCCCAGGGAGTGGGTGGACGGATGACGAATCGGAATTAATTTCGTAAAAATCCGGGGCAACCTACTGGCATTGCCTCGGTTGGAGTAGTACCTATATCATCAAAATTTTATAGAACTCATTGATTATACAAGCGTTTGGTGCTAGTTTTCCTCTTATGCGCCGGGTGGCGCAGATCGACTCTTTGCTGCGATCAGATGCTTAGTGTGAGGTTATTCTCAGACGATATCCCTGTAGTAACATAGCCTTATACTAGATGTGGGTAACGGGGATCGCTCGGCATCTTTTTGGATATTGGTGGAACACCTTCAAGTGGCAATAGATGGGAAGACAAGACAACATTATTACATTCGGCTCTGCTGTGCCTCGTCGAAAAAACATCTCTCTTGACGTGAATGGACGGAGGATTGCGGCTGAGTGTCGTAATCTCATTGTCAAGACGTTGCCAAAACTGATGAGTGGCCTATTCGAGAATCTCGATGATGCCCTCTACGAGATGGCCAACAAATCAGAGAGCAACGCGCTTCAGAATATCTATTTCGATTCCATGCGGGAGCTGCGCAAGCAGAGGTCCGGTATCGATCGCAGGTTTAGCCAGGAGGTATTACGCGCCTACGATCGTTACTGGGAGACGGGTGAGGTCACGATACAACAGCCGACCCTAGATGACTTGAGTCTGGAATCGGAAATGTCTCTGGTTGATGACGAAGATCTGGAGGATTCATTAGCTGTCACCAATATGGTGAGCAAGTCCGAAAGTCGTTTCACCCGGGAAATCTATGCAATGAGTCAACGTTTCGCCTATGTGATCGGCGGAGGTTCGGTTGATGAGTCCATCGCCCAACACACCCCATTGGCTCCGAGCGTAGTCTGCAACGCTTTTCAGACCGCAATGGCAGGTGTCCCCGTGGAGCTGCCGGTCAAGCTGGTTGTCTACAAGTTGTTCGATCGCCATGTGATGCACTATATCGGCGGCCTCTATGATGAGATCAATCTTCTGCTGGGTCGGGCCGGTGTAATCCCCAAGCTGACACCTAAGGTGCGTCGCAATCCAGTAGCACCTACTCTGCGTGGTGATGGCGGCGGCGAAAGCTACATGGCGAGCGATTCATCGTATATGAGTTCAACCGCATCCTCATCCCCCGCATCGGCTGCAGCGGAAGAGGCTATCCAGGCAGAACTGTTTTCCAACCTGCAACAGTTGCTTAATCTCAGGCGTTCAAGCGCTGGCGGCAGCAGCCTGTTGACTTCCAGCCTGATGCTCACACCTCCGGCTGGTAATGTGCCACTGGTAGATACCGGTGAACTCCTGGGTGCCTTAAATGCCATCCAACAATCCAATGTGGTGATGCTGCCCCAAGGGCATCGTGTCAATCAGCCCCTGACACCCGAAGAGATGCGGGCCCGCCTGGTCAGCGATCTGCAAATTGCCAGGGATGGACAGGTCATCCGTTCCCTGGGCGATGCCGATAACGATACTATCGATGTCATCTCCATGATCTTCGAGTTTATCCTCGATGATTACAGCCTGCCCGATGCCATGAAGGCCCTGATCAGTCGCCTGCAGATCCCTATGCTGAAGGTTGCTATTATCGATAAGACCTTTTTCAGTCAGAAGATCCATCCCGCCAGGCGTTTATTGAACAGCCTGGCGCAAGCGGCAGTTGGCTGGAACGATACTGGCGATCGTGCCAACGATACCCTGTATAACAAGATCGAGCAGGTGGTGAAACGGGTCCTGAATGAATTTCACGATGATCCCGGACTGTTTGCGGAATTGGAAGAAGACTTCTCCAGCTGGTGGGAAAAGGAACAGCGGGGTGCTCAGATTGCGGAGCAGCGCACCAACCAGATAACCAAGGGTAAGGAGCAACTCAAATCAGCTAAGCAGACTGTTTCTGAAGAGCTCAATAAACGATTGCTCACCCAGGATGTCCTGCCCCAGGCGGTCATGTCTATCCTTGAGGATGGTTGGAAAGATGTGCTGTTGCTCGTCTATCTGCGAGAGGGGTCGGAGAGTAAAGGCTGGAGCGAGTCACTGGAGATCGTAGACAAGCTGTTGTGGAGTGTGCAACCCAAGTCCGAATATGGAGAAAGGCAACAGTTGCTGCGTGGTATCCCGGAACTATTGAGAAATATACGCGAGCGACTGAATAGCATCTCCTTTGATCAGCATAAAATGGCCAAGTTGTTTAAAGAGCTGCAAAACTGCCATATCGGTGTGCTGCGAGGCGGGGACAGTAGCCAAATGCATACTGCGGGAACCATGCCGGTCAGACGTTACGAAATCCATTTTCCTGATAGCCAGATTGTTGCAGACCACAGCCCTCAAATGGACGAAATAGCGGATGAAACCGAGATCCTGAGTGAGCATGATGAGTTTACCCAGCAAGCGGTTGATCTAGAAACAGGTGAGTGGCTCGAGATCATCGATGGAAGCAGTAAGGTACGAGTCAAATTGTCCTGGAAGAGCAAGGTCACCGACACCTATATCTTCGTCAATCGCAAAGGTATGAAGGCCATGGAACTCACCACCTTCGGACTCGCCAAGCGCCTGCGTGAGGGTACAGCGAAGAAGGTCGAAACATCGCCCAAGCCGATTATGGATCGGGCTCTGGATGCGATGCTCAGTGCTTTGAAGAAAACCACATCTACCTCCGCATCCGCATAGGGCCTGATTTGGTCTAAGTGTTTTATTCCCACCAGCAATGCAACATGCCTTGCAAGGCAATGGCTTGACGCCATGCTTATACAGCTGTTAACAATCACCTTTTGACCATCAATCGGTCATGTAATGGTTTCAATCCAGAGAATGAGGATAGGTACGATCATGAGTGAAAAAATTACAGATTCGGGACTGAAGTTTGAGGACCTGAATGTGGGGACAGGGGATCTTGCGATGGCCGGTAGCCGTGTATCAGTACACTACACAGGCTGGCTGCTCGAGGGTGACAAATTCGATTCCTCACTGGATCGCAACCAGCCTTTTGCTTTTACCCTGGGTAAGGGTATGGTGATTGCCGGATGGGATGAGGGTGTTGCCGGTATGAAAGAGGGCGGTAAACGGCGGCTGACAATTCCGCCCCAATTGGGATACGGTTCTCAGGGCGCCGGCGGTGTGATTCCACCAAACGCCACATTGGTTTTCGATGTGGAATTGCTATCTGTCGAGGGATGAGCACCCTGCCTCACATCAGTCTTATACGCGAACAGGTCAGCCTGGCGTTGGCAGAGGATCTTGGCAGTGGCGACCTGACTGCAGAGTTACTGGATGAACATGTCATAGCAACAGCCCATATCGTCTGTCGTGATAATGCCGTGGTATGCGGCATCGCCTGGGTCGATGAAGTGTTTCATCGGATGGATGAAAGGATTGAGATAGAATGGCAGGTCGAGGATGGGGAGTTGGTCGCTCCTGGAACCGTGTTATGCGAGTTACATGGTAACAATCGTTCCCTGTTGAGTGGTGAGCGGACGGCACTCAATTATCTCCAGACCCTTTCGGCGACTGCAACCCTGACACGTCGCTACGTGGAGGCGGTGAAGGGGACGGGTGTCACTATTCTTGATACACGCAAGACCATTCCCGGGCTCAGAATGCAGCAGAAATATGCCGTGGTCTGCGGTGGTGGGCAGAACCACCGGATGGGACTCTATGATGCCATCCTCCTCAAAGAGAACCATGTGCAGATTGCCGGGTCGATAGGGGCAGCACTTACACGGGCAAACCGGATCGCCCCGGATGGGG
>NATW01000159.1 GCA_003094555.1 gamma proteobacterium symbiont of Ctena orbiculata | reverse complement strand
AACGGAGCTTTGATTCCTGAGTTGAAGGACCTGGCACCCAGGGGAACCAAGCGTATGAGCGCAAACCCGCATGCCAACGGTGGACTTTTGCGTCGCCAACTGCGGATGCCTGACTTCAAGCAATACTCCCAAACCGTGGAGAAACCTGCGGTAGCTTCGGCAATGAACACCCTGCCTCTGGGAGAATTATTACGCGACGTTATGGCCAAAAACATGGATAACTTCAGAGTCTTTGGCCCAGACGAAAACACATCAAACAAATTACATCCCATTTATGAAGTCAGCAAGAAGCTTTGGCTGGCCGATTACCTGCCAGAAGATAGTGACGGCGGAGAACTCTCAGTGGATGGGCGGGTAATGGAGATGTTGTCAGAGCACACCCTCGAAGGTTGGTATGAGGGTTACGTACTGTCAGGCCGGCACGGTTTTTTCGCGACTTACGAGGCATTCGCCCATGTCATAGACTCCATGTACAACCAACATGCCAAATGGCTGGCGATTTGTGAGGAGATTCCATGGCGCGCGCCTATTTCATCCATTAACCTGCTGATTACCTCGACAGTATGGCGACAGGATCACAACGGCTTCACTCATCAGGATCCCGGATTTATCGATGTCGTAGTCAACAAGAACCCAGAGGTGACCCGGATTTACCTGCCACCTGATGTAAACACCCTGCTTTCCACCGCGGATCACTGTCTACGAAGCCATGACGATATCAATGTCATTGTTTGCGACAAACAGATGCATCTGCAGTATCTCGATATGGATGCAGCCATCAAACATTGCACCAAAGGTTTGGGCATCTGGGATTGGGCAAGTAACGATCAGGGCTGTGAACCCGATGTGGTACTCGCCGGCTGTGGAGACATCCCGACTAAGGAGGCTTTGGCGGCCAATGCACTGTTACGCGAACACTTCCCGGAGTTGAAAATCCGCTTTATCAACGTTGTCGATCTATTTCGCATGACGCCTAACAGTGAACACCCGCACGGCCTCTCCGACCGGGATTTTGATTCCCTCTTTACCAAGGATAAGCCTGTGATCTTCAATTTCCATGGCTACCCCTGGCTGATCCACCGTCTTGCTTATCGCAGAACCAATCACAACAACCTCCATGTTCGGGGTTACAAGGAGAAGGGGAATATAAATACACCCCTGGAACTGGCGATTAGCAACGAGATTGATCGATTCAGTATTGCTATCGATGTCATCGATCGCGTGCCTCATCTGCAGATAACAGGTGCTCACGTAAAGGAGAAACTACGGGAGATGCAGATTGAGTGCCGTGAATATGCTCATCAGCACGGGGTGGACAAACCCGACATTCAGGATTGGATTTGGCCATATTAAGCAATAGAGGCAGTTTGAGATGAATGACATTCAGACAACCATGCAAGTAGAAACAGAAGAGCGCACAAGAACCGGTCTCTCCAAGGATGCGCTGCAACGCGCCTTCTCCGATAATCTGTTTTATGTTCAGGCCAGATTCAAGGATGTTGCAACGCCGCATGATCTCTACATGGCCGCTGCCTATACAGTCCGTGACCGTATGCTTCAGCGTTGGATCAGGACCGCTAAAACATACAAAAATTCTAATGCACGAACTGTCTGTTATCTTTCAGCTGAATATCTTTTAGGGCCACATCTTGGAAACAACCTAATCAATCTCGGTATTATGGACAATGCCCGTGAAGCCGCCGCCGATCTGGGCTTGGATATGGAAACCATTCTCGATCAGGAAGAGGAGCCGGGTCTTGGTAATGGAGGGCTCGGACGACTAGCGGCGTGCTATCTGGATTCACTATCCACACTGCAGATTCCCACAATCGGTTATGGAATCCGCTATGAATTCGGCATCTTCGATCAGGAGATTCAGGATGGCTGGCAGGTTGAGATACCTGATCTATGGCTGCGCAACGGTAATCCCTGGGAGATTCCACGAACAAAAACCCGTTACCCGGTGAAGTTCGGTGGCAGTGTTGAGCACTATACTGATGATAATGGCTCACAACATGCTAGATGGCATCCTGCATTCGAAATCAACGGTGTTGCCTATGATACGCCGATATTGGGATTTGGTGTCGACAACGCAAACCTGCTTCGCCTTTGGCACGCAGAGGCTTCCCAATCATTTGATTTTCACTCATTTAATCATGGCGATTACTACGGCGCCGTGAATGCAAAAGTCGCCGCTGAAAATATTACAAAAGTCCTCTATCCAAATGACCAACCTGAGGTTGGCAAGGAACTCCGATTAAAACAGCAATATTTCTTTGTATCCTGTTCATTGCAGGACATGATTCGTCTCTACCTGAAAAATTACACGCCCTCCACCGGACTTGAGCATTTTAACGATAAATTCGTAGCACAACTCAACGATACCCATCCAGCAATTGCCATCGCCGAATTGATGCGTCTATTGATCGATGAGCACAATCTGGACTGGGACACAGCCTGGGACACCACCCGCAATACATTTGCCTACACCAACCACACACTTCTCCCGGAAGCATTGGAAACCTGGTCGATTGACCTGTTCAGTCGACTGCTACCTCGTCATCTCGAGATCATTTTTGAGATCAATCATCGTTTTCTCGACGAAGTGCGGGTTCGCTATCCCTGGGACAAGGAGAAAATCTCGAGATTATCAATTATCGGTGAGGATGACGGGAGGTGTGTTCGCATGGCACATCTTGCAACAGTGGGGTGTTTTGCCGTTAACGGCGTGGCGGAAATGCACTCTGAGCTTGTCAAGGGAACCATCTTAAAGGATTTTCACGATTTGTGGCCTGAGAAGTTCCACAATGTCACAAATGGGGTGACACCGAGGCGTTTTGTTCAACTTAGCAACCCCGGCCTCGACAGCATTTTGAGAGAACTTGCAGGGGATAAATGGGCAACCGATCTAAACAACCTGCGCATCCTTGAACCGCTCTCCGAGGACAGTGGCTTTCAGACTCGATGGCGCGAAATGAAACGCCAGGCAAAAGAGAGGCTGGCTCATCGTATTCTCCAAAGAACTAACATAGTCGTTAATCCGGAATCGCTTTTTGATGTGCAGGTAAAGCGAATACATGAATATAAGCGACAGCATTTAAACGTACTGCATATCCTTACCCTGTACAATCATCTCAAGCAGAATTCGAATCTAGA
>NATW01000158.1 GCA_003094555.1 gamma proteobacterium symbiont of Ctena orbiculata | reverse complement strand
TACATGGCCCGTCACCAGGCCGACTGGATCCTCGGCAGATTGTGTGGCGACTACCGCTATAGTGATGAAAACAATGGTTTGAAGCTGGGCTATGACCCTATCCAGCGTCAGTGGCCTTCCTGGCTGGCGCGACTGCCGTTTCCTGCTGCCGTGCTACCCGAGGTGGTTCCCTGCGGCACGCCCGTGGGTAGGCTCTGCCGACAGGTCGCCGACGCCACCGGCCTCTCCCCTGGGATACCTATCATCGCCGGCACAACGGATGGCAATGCAGCCTTTCTAGCCACCGGCGCCAACCAGATCGGTGAGGCGGTAAGCTCCCTCGGCAGCACCCTGGTGCTCAAGGTCCTCGCCGATAAACCCATATTCGCAGCCGAATTTGGCGTCTACAGCCATCGCCTGGGAGAGCGCTGGCTGGTGAGTGGCGCCTCAAACAGTGGCGGTGCAGTGCTGGCCCACTATTTCAGCAGGGAAGAGATGGCACGCATGAGCAGGGATCTGCAACCGGATCGACCCACCGGCCTCGACTACTATCCCCTGCTCTCACCCGGCGAACGTTTCCCCCTCAACGATCCCGACTACCCACCCCGTCTAGAACTCCGCCCTGAGGATGACCGGCACTTCTTTCAAGGCATGTTGGAGGGAATCGCCAGGATCGAAGCAAGCGGTTATGCGCTGTTGCAAACACTGGGAGCGCCAAAACCCAGCCGTGTCTATTCCGTGGGTGGAGGGGCGCGCAATGAAGCCTGGCGCCGAATGCGGCAACAGCAGTTGGCGCTACCAGTGATCCTGGCGCCACAACAGGAAGCCGCCTACGGCACTGCCCTGCTGGCGATGAGAGGTATAGACGGCTGACAATGGCCTGGCCCTGGTCTATATAGAGAGGAGCATTGAATAATAAATTAATAATCCGACCATGGAATTGGTATGTGAAGAGACAACCTTAATATGTTCAGACTCGAAGTTCTACCAGCACGTTACGGCGATTGTATCTGGCTCGAATATGGATCGAATCCGGTACGCCGGATGTTGATCGACGGTGGCGCACCCGGTGTCTATAAGAGAGCACTCAAACCCAGACTGCAGCAGCTGACGGATGCAGAGCGTGAGTTCGAATTGCTGGTCGTCACCCATGTGGACTATGACCACATCCGCGGCATCATCGAACTGGCTCAGGACGACACGCTGCCCTTCAAGGCCAGGGATATCTGGTTTAACGGCTATCGCCACCTCCCCGAGCCACCGGGCCCTAAAGTGCTTGCCGGCAAGCATGGCGAACTCCTCACAGACATAATCTTGAAGAATGGCCATAGCTGGAACAGCCATGGCTTCAATGGCGATGCGGTGGTCATTCCAGAATCCGGAGCACTTCCCCGGATCGAGTTCGACGAGGGCCTGACCATCACCCTCATGGGTCCCACGATCCCAATGCTGGCGGATCTGCGAAAGGATTGGGAGAAGTCGTGCCGGGATATCGATCTCACCCCCCAAGAGCTGGAGGAAGCCAGAGCGGAGGGACGCTTCGCCCTGTTAGGGGATGAAGAGCCCCCACCGGAAAAAAAACGCCCGGACATCGAGCAGTTGCTGAGGGAGGATTATTCAGAGGATCATTCATCCGCCAATGGCAGCAGCATTGCTTTCCTTATTCAATATGGTGATTACCGGGTACTGCTTGCTGGTGATTCCCATCCCAGCACCCTGGTGGAATCGATCAAACGACTTGGTGACAGAAAGCTCAAGCTTGACCTCTGCAAGCTCCCCCACCACGGCAGCAGGGGCAGCGTAAGCAGCGAACTGATACAACACCTGGATTGCGAAAACTATATCTTCTCCAGCAACGGCGACCAGTTCCAACACCCCCATCCTGAAGCAGTTGCGCGGGTGATCGAGTATGGGGGTGACAAGCCCAAACTGTGGTTCAACTATAGCAGTGATGAATCCCTCCTCTGGGATGATGAAAAACTGCGCAAGGCCTACGGTTTTGAGACCCATTATCCGAAACATGAGCAGGCCGGACTGTTGTTCGTAAAAGGGACTGACGAATGAAATCGATATTGGTCGAGTTCGCTCGATTCAAGAATTTGGGGACCGGGATTCTACGGGATGGCGACGACTATTTGCGAAGCATCACGAGTCATCGTGTTCATCAGGTTCGTATTCCCATCGATCAGAGACCTTTCAATCAGTTGATGAACAGCCTGCGCTATGTCTACAAGGACAGGCATGAATACGATGACGCTTTTCACAGTCTCTCCTCACTGGTAACCAATCTTCTGCGGCGCCAGGACTATATGGATGTAGGTGAGTTGCTTGATAGACTCAAATCCAGCCACGATGAGGGAAATGAGGCCTTGATACAGCATGTGGCTCAACTGCTGCAACAACACGATAAGGAGAGTTTGCTTGAGGAGGGTCCACTGCTTGAAGAGATCAAGAAGTATAACAATGAACTGCAACAGATCGATCTTGTAACCAATGCCGCAGAACTCTCGGCACTCCCCTTCGAGGCCGCAATGGCCGATGATGAGAAACCACTGTTTCTTAACGGCAAAGGCGTTGTACTTACCCGCCGCGTGCGTGGTGTATTCAGAGATTCCTCACCGCACTGGCCTGCCACGCCAAAGGTTTTATTCATCTGGTCCGCGGCCGGTGGCAGCGTCCCCCATAAAAAACACAGGGATGCACTACTGAATGCCCTTAAACCTTGGCTGCCACCAAAAAATAGAGAAAAGGTCTTTGTTGAGATCGGCAATGCGAAATACAGTGATATAGAAAAGATAACCCGCGAGGATGGATTCACCCACTGCCATCTATTGGCTCACGGACAGCAGATAGACAAGAAAAATGACCATCGATTCGGTATTGCTTTGAACCATCGTATCGAGGGTGCCGACGTGATCACTCCCGATGACCTGTGCAAGGCCTTGGCGGGCATACGCTCCAGCGCCGTGGTGGTGACCCTGGCCGCATGCGATGCGGGTAACCAGACCGATGTCATCAATCCCGACAAAAGCCTGGCCCATCTGCTCCATACCAGCGGTTTCCCCGTGGTGATCGCATCCCAGTTGCCGTTGACAATGTTCGGTTCAGAAATCTTTACCCGGCGTTTCTATGGGGAGCTGCTGAACGGTCTCGATGTACGCGAGGCACTCCACCATACCAGGGTGGAACTCTACGACAACCAGTCCAATGCGGGGCACGATTGGGTCAGCCTGGTGGGTTATGTGCAGCTACCCGAGGGCTATAGCGATTTCCTCGAAGAGGTTCGTCTGACATCCCATCTCAATTCACTGAAGAACCTACGGGATCGGTCCGAGACATTGGCACAGGATGGCGCCAGTCGAGAGGAGTTTGAGACCATCGGGGCTGATCTGAAGAGAGAGATCGAGGCGCTGAATAAACTGCTCGCTCAGACCAAAGACAAGCGAGCCCTGGATGAGAATCGGGGCCTGCTGGGAAGCGCGGAAAAGAGACTGGCGGAGTTGCTCTTCAAACACATCGGGGATGACAGGGCCAAAGCAGCCTCCCGTGAGGCACTCAGTCGCGCCTCCAAATGGTATAAAGAAGCGTTCGATGCCAATCCCTCGCACCATTGGAGCGGTGTCCAGTACCTGGCACTGCAAGCTGTGATGACTGGAGAACTCGATCGTAAAAAGTGGAAGACCGCCTACCGCGCCGCTGAGGTCGACCGGGTAAGACCCAATGAATATTGGGCTCAGGGCTCACTGACGGAACTCTCACTATTGGGCAGACTCATCGGCGAGTCGACGGATGAACCAGCCGCAACCTATCTGCAAGAGATGAAGGATAACTTTGCGATCGTGCAATCGGAAGATCCCGGGGCGGATAGCCCGTTCCTATCCACAGAACTGCAGCTGCGCCGTTATGTGGAGTGGTGGTTGCCGGGCAACGGGTTCTTTGCCGATGATGCGGGGCTTGCCGATGAGGCAAGGCAATTGATCCCTTTGTGCCAGGAAGCATAGATCGAACCCGTGAACAAGCTGGTCTCTAGCCTGCCAAATAGCGATCCAACCCCTTCACCCCACTATCCCGCAACAGATAGCTGCTGCGGTTGCTGCGCCGCGCCCGCTGTCCATTCAAGGTGACCGAAACCGGTTGCCGTTCGAGAATGCACAAGCGGCGACTCAGACAGTCGGCACGCCAGCGCGGGCTGGCCTTTTTCGCCCGCTCCTCCACCGCAATCCGGGTCAGGGCGAACTCATCCTCTGGCTGCTCCCTGGCGACCCGTCGCTTGATGGCGGTGTATGCCTTCTTCAGGCTCCCCTGCTGCACGCCCATGTCGTAGAGGGCGGCGAGGCAGCGCAGGTTGCGGATCTTTACCGGGGAGACGCCATGCAGAAAGGCGAGCGCGGACATCAGCAGCTTACCGTACTTGTCATAGGCGTAGCGCAACATCACCTGGCGGAACACCGGCTCTCGGCCAACCGCTTGCAGATAGCCCTTCCAGGGTTGGGCAAAACCGTGTTTACCGGAACCCAGGCTGAGGTCGTCCGCCCAGGCCACGGCCTTGCTTCTGGAACCATCGAGCACCTTCCAAAAGGCGAGGTAGTCTTGTGGATCAGCAAAACAGCGCTGTAATCGGGATTCATCCTCGCCACGAAAGTATCTGAACAGCTCCTGCAGGGTGCCGGTTTTGAGATTGCATTGAATCGGTCCGAAGGAGAGACCGGCCTTGTCGAAATTACCCGTCACCTGTTGGTAGGGATCACCGCTGGTCTCAAAGGCCGCGGTCACCTTCATCCCGCAGTCGAATGCGGTCTTGGGTGATATCTGTGGAAGTTTCGCGGGATCGGGCATCTCCACATAGAGTTGATCATCGAGGGGTTCACAGCGACTGAAGTAGCCCTGCCGGAGGAGTTTTATGGCCGCTTGGTGGAGATGCTCCGGATCATCTGCCCCTATCACAACGTACAAACCATCATCAGCCGGCTTTTCTACTGTGGCGGGCCGCCGGGGATCGATCTTGATGGATGCGGCAAGATTCTCGCGCAGAATCTGCAAGGCCGCCGCGAGTTCGCGATGCACACGCACCTTCCGGTTCGAGCGATAGAACTCTTTGAGACGGAAGTTGGGTGTCACACGGGCATTTGCACCACCCCCGATGATGAAATCATTCTCTATTTGAACGCTACCGACCATGGTTATTCACCTGTTAACTCTTTCCCGCCAGCACTGTCCAGCTGCTGTGGATGTGGATGACACAATCACTAGCCAGGATCTCTTGCACGCTCACAGAGGAGGATAAAGTCGGCTAGCGATTGACGCTTGGATCAATGTGTCTGATCTCACTGAATCTTAGCAAAACCCGCAATTGTCGCATCTGCTCTTCGCTGATGGTTTCAGCGGTCAAAACCAGGGAGATAGGCAACCACCCGCGATCAAGGTCAAAGCGCATCACAACCAACCAGGGTGTAACCAGGCTATCCTTGCGAATGCGCGCCATCTGTTTTCGGCCATCATCCATGATCAATCTTACCCTGCCCCCAGCTGCAACCGTCACTTTCATGATCGCTTTGCCTCTACCCCTGCGACCCTGTTGAAGTGAGAAATAGCCATGCAGCGCCAATGCCGACAAGAGTAACAGTTTCTGCCATAGGATCAGGGGCGCCAGGAGGGTCGTAAACAGGGCCAACAGATGGATAGTCATACGCCAGGCATGGAGATGTCTGGATGGCTTTGGTTGCAGGGTTATGGATTGGAGCATCCCTGACATTGGGTACGCCTCCTTGCGCGATTTGATCATCTGGCAGCTAGTCTAACATCAACCTGCCGCCCCCGGTCCACCCGCCGATTCTGGCCAGCGAACCAGGGTGATTACTTCAGCTCAGAAATACTAGCGCAGTCGTTGCTGACGATGGGCAAGCTGTGCGGCCCGAAACTCTTCCGGGGTCACAGTTCCATTGCCATCACTATCGATTGAAGCGAAGCTGGGCGCATTCGCCAGATTCCTCAACATATAGCCCTGACTGGCCCTTTCACTGATCCGCTTTGCCCGCGCCTGTTGAAACTCATCCTGTTCCAACACACCATCTTTGTTCATATCGAAGTCGCTGAATGCGGGCATATTTCGGCCGCCCATGCCCATCCTGCCAGCTCTTGGTCCACCTCCACCCATCATGCGATTCTTGTGTTGACCGGCAAGCAACTCCTTTTCAGACAGTTGACCATCATCATTACTGTCAAAGCTACGAAATACCGGATTCGCCGCCCTGCCCATGGGATATCCCATTCGAGTCCGTAACACCCTCCTTTGAGCATGGGTCGACGCGAACTCCTGTTGACTGATAAAACCGTTGTTATCGCTATCGAACACAGCAAATGGGATCGGTCCTGTTGCCGTCAGCTCTGTTTGCGCAACCAGAAACCCGGGGATTATTGACAACAAACCCATTAATATCGATCTCTCCAACTTCATCATGACTGCAATCCTCTTTGATTCAGTACCTCGGCATCACTCCCGATGCCTTGCATCCGAGTCCAGCGCGGCCTCCATGCCACCCTCTATTATCAGTCTAGGCAGGCAAGATTAATTCAGGCTGAAAATCAGATCGATAGGAACAGGAACTGGTTAGAGAGGCAGGTATGAATTCTACACATTGGTCGCCTATTTAATCTCCAGATTGTTTTTCATGTAGTCAGTAAATTGTGCATTCGGTATGGGCTTGCTGAAGAGGAAGCCCTGGGCGAAGTCGCAACCTCTCTCTTGCAAGAACTGTAGCTGCTGTTCCGTCTCCACACCTTCCGCAACCACCCGAAGCTTGAGATGGTGGGCCATTGCGATAATTGCCTCGCAAAGCGAGGCATCATCCGGATCGTTGATCACATCGCGGATGAACGAACGATCGATCTTGACCTTGTCCACCGGAAAGCGCTTCAGATAGCCCAATGAGGAGTAACCGGTACCGAAATCGTCAATCGCGATACCGACACCCTCCTTGCGAAGCGTATCCAGACGCGCCCCCGGATCTCTGCTTTCATCCATGTACACACTCTCGGTAATCTCGAACAACAGACGGGATTGCAAATGGGGCTGGCTGGCAAGGAACTCCAGCATCTTTTTGGTAAACCCCATGGCCTGGAACTGAAGCATCGATACATTGACTGACAAATGCTCTATTTTCAGTCCCATTGCATCCCACTTCGCCAAATCCGATGCAGCCTGCCGCATTACCCATTCACCTATTGGTATGATCAGGCCACTCTTCTCCGCCAAGGGTATAAATTCACTCGGCCCCACTATTCCATTTTCAGGAGAAATCCAGCGTATTAACGCCTCAGCCCCGATCAGACCACCATCCCTGGCATTCAATATAGGCTGGTAGTGGAGTTCAAACTCACCATTTCTCAAGGCACGGCGCAGCGATGCCTCCATTGCCACGCGCCCACCCGCCTCCTTGTTCATCTCCCAGGTGAAATAGCGGAAGGTGTTGCGCCCCTCCGCCTTGGCCCTGTACATGGCGGTATCCGCATTCTGCAACAACATGCCCGGATCATCACCATCCTGCGGATACACTGTTATACCTATGCTGGCCGTAAGCTGCGTCTCATGCCCCTCGATCACATACGGGCGCGCCAAGGATGTCAGGATAGTACCGGCAACGGTTGCCGCTGATATGCTCTCTGCCAGTTCCGGCAGGATCACGGTAAATTCGTCACCCCCCAGGCGGGAGACTGTATCCATCTCCCTGACGCAAGCCTGCAGGCGCTTTGCAGCCTCCTGCAACAGCAGGTCACCATGGGCATGCCCCAGGGTATCATTGACGTCCTTGAAACCATCCAGATCGATAAACAGCAGGGCCAGTTTATATTCATGCCGCCGTGCATATGCCAGGGCGCGCTCCAGTCGATCCAAAAACAGGCTACGGTTGGAGAGACCGGTCAGGGTGTCGAAGTTTGCCTGGTGCCAGATTTTTTCTTCATACTGCTTGCGTTCCTTGACCCGTTGCTTACTGTTCCTGCCGACCACTTGGATGCTGGCCATGCCTATGACCCATATCAAGCCGAGGCCGACCAGTAAATTTTGCTTATGCTCATTGGTCACTTCCATATAACCAGCAAGCGGTACCGATACACCCACCCCGCCACGCACATCACCCACCTGATAGCCATGTTCGCCATGGCACTTGATGCAACCTTCCTTCATGACCATGGGGCGCATCAAACGCAAAAAGGGGTGACCATCTATCTCTCTAATATCGATACGCTCCGTTTCACCGGCGTCAAATCCCTTCAGGGCAGCAATTTCCCACTCGTCAGGTGTATTGATGGGATTGATGGGATTCAGACTGGTGATCTTGCCTTTGACCCCATAGTGTTCATTGTAGTCTTGCATCATCTGCCGCAGCATATAGGCTGGGTTCATCAGGGTCAGCTCGCGTCCCGATGGGGTAATCAGATCACGTTCGGGGATGTGCGCAAGATAGGGATTTGGTGGCGTCTGTTCACTGACCGGCACATAGACGCCGCCATGCTTGGTGCCCCAGACACGAAAGGCCTGATCCTTGTGATAGTTTGCCACTGCCTCCTGGCGAGCCAATTCCAGCATATCGGAATTCTCATTACTGATTGCCAAGTAGAGCAATGCCACAACCAACAGTGTCCAGGAAACAGCAGCAATCCATAAAAGGATTTGCAATCGCCTTTCGTCGCGTTGAGTGTTGAGTATGGGAACCCTATTCACAACGTTCCTTTCATCAACGTTATGAGAGTAAAGCGGTTGGTATTTGACATACAAACCAGTGGCGACCTAAGCAACAACAACTTTAGACGCTACTTCCCATTTTCCTCATCCTGTGAAATAAAATACTGCTTTGAGTGACAAGCAATATTTTTTAAATACATGGCGCTTTTATATGTTTAGGAATGGCAATCGCAAGCTGATTTTAGTGTTCCTAAAACAGTATGGATATTTTTGCGCTCATGGTATTGACATGTTGAATGAGAACTTCATCTTGGTTGCGTTCTATGGCAAATGACTCTGTATTAAACTGTCCGCGTAAATACTCCAGGGACAGATTAACCCGCTTATCCATATACCATGTGATAGCAGCTCCGTACCTGTATTCCGGCTCATCCTCCAACTCGGTACTGCTTTCAATCCGCAACGCCAGATCAAAGTCGGAACTCGGGAAAAAATAGGCGACCTCCGCATTCCAAGCCATGGGCCTGTTGATCTCTTTATCCAATTCGCGAAAATCATCCAAAGCGGCCACAATCTCGAAAGAGAACTCGAAGCTGTCGGTTATTCCCAGCAGATATGCACTAATGGCAGGTACACGTTTGATAGAATGATCATCCTCCAGCACTCTTTCATCGCTGTCTGCGAGATCGGACTGATAACTCAAGCCGAATGAAAAATGGTCAGATGACCATGCCTCAAATCCGATCGCCCAGTCCCACTCCTCATCCTCGCCCACTTCACTGACCCGGCCTCGATAGGCCGCCAGGGTAAGATCGAATTCGTCGCTGGGCCCATAAGTAAGAAGTACAGCCTGCCTGGCACTTGTCTCCCCGAACTCCAGCATCGGTCCGGTTATAAAACGGCTGAAGTAGAGGCCAAGGGGGGTGAACTGTTTCCCCAGACTCAATTCCATTGGCTCGTATTCGAAGGTGATGAAGGCCTCTTCGGAGAAGAATTTGTCTGGATCGGAATCGTATTCAACCACCATTTCACCCTCTGCCAGACCAAACAGATCGACAGTCAGCCCAAACTGCAGGGTCGCGTTGCGCTCTCTCGCCTTGATGGCACCATCCCTGTCCTGAGGGATAAAACGATCGGTCAGCACCTCACCCTCCAGGAGCCCTGACAGGGTAAGCCATGGGGTGATCTCAGTCTCCAGTCCCGCCTCTCTTTGCTCTTCCCTGGTACGGTAGATTCTTGTGGGACCACTCTCCTCTACTGCATCAGCCGTTAACTCTTCGTCCTGCTCGGGCTCACTCATCTCCTGTGCCGCCAGAGTTGGCGAAACTGCCAGCAATAAACAGAGAGAGTGTGTGACCAAACTGAGCAAAACCTTTTGGAAACGCAGGGGCATGGCGAGAGACTCCATAGTTTTATTCTAGATTATTGGAACCCCGTACCTGGCTTAGTGCAAGCCGGGATCGCGACTATTCTGGAAATTTTTATAGGACATATGTCCTATAAACGGCAGACAGTTCCCATTGCCCTCTCAATCGGCGCAAGATTGTCTCCGAAATATCCCAAATGAGGCACTCGATCTGTGTCTGATTCATGTCGATAAATCCACAATTAATCCTTAATATTCAGTTCATTGTAAATTATTCGACAGGTTGTATGACATCAATTCTATGGTGCTTTGGCTTGCTAGTACATAACTTTTTAATACCTCGCACCACATTTCCAAAGCACTTGATAAAACGATTGTAATGAACGCTTGGTGAGGAGGAGTTATCCACAACCCTTTTGAAAGAATAGAAACAGATCGGGAGCGAAACCCATGAAAAATAGATCCTTGAAAATGTACTCGCTGTTATTCTCTGTGCCATTTCTGCTCGTACCCTATGAACTCCTGGCCGGAGGTAATGGGCACTCGCCCTGCGAGAATACAGCTAAGCAGATGCTCCAGGCATGCCACGCCGACGTCAAAGATGATTACAAAACCACCCTGGCGAACTGTATAAACCTGGCAACCCGCAGTGAAAGGATGGCCTGTCGTGATGAGGCGAAGATGGTGCGTATGGAGGAGGCAGACTATTGTACTGATCAGCTCGATGCCCGGGTCGATGCCTGTGATGTGCTCGATGAGCATCGCTATGATTCAGACCCCCTGCTCGACCCGACCATCGCCTTTGTCGATCCTGACGATGTGGATCAATCCAGTGCCAATCCCTATGTCTCTATTGTGGCGGGGCACACCTATGTCCTGCGTGCTGGCGAGGAAGGGGAAGAGACAGTGGTGGTGCATGTGACAGATGAATCCCGTGAGATACAGGGCGTCCCCTGCCGTGTCGTGACTGATGCTGTGGTTGTTGTGGAAGAGGATGAAACCACCGGCGAGATGGATTATGTACCGGTGGAAATTACAGATGACTGGTTTGCCCAGGATACCGAAGGCAATGTCTACTATTGCGGTGAAATATCACGCAACTTCGAGGATGGCGCACTGGTTGATCTCGATGGATCATTCGAATCAGGAAGAGAGTTTGCCAAAGCTGGTCTTCTGATCAGTGGAATGCCTGAGGTAGGCATTGCCCATCGTCAGGAATTCTCCCTGGGTGAAGCCGAGGATATCGTGCAATACGTAGATCTGGCAGGGATACCATCAGTCGAAAACGAGAATTTTCCCTGTGCCGATAGCGGTGGCTGCCTGATGACCTATGACTTCGCACCTCTGGAGCCTGAATCCTCTGAATTCAAGTACTATAGTCCTGGTATCGGATTTGTGCTTGCTGAAGCGATGGAGGATGGTGAATTCACCGGTGAGACAGAGCAGTTGCTCTGTGTCGGCGATTCCCTGGATATCCTGGAAGATCCGGCTTGTGAGATCGAGGATCCCGAAGAGTTGCTAGAGGAGTTGTGTGAACTCGCAGCAGAGGCCTTTTGTGATTGATTCTGGTGGTAACATAAATAACTGCTTTGAATTGTAAGTCTACAAAGGGTAATTGTATGCAATGAGCGCGGTCACTATGAGCGTGCTCATTGTATAGACGACATCAACTTAATCAGGTTAATCATGAACAGTTTTATGAAAAAGATGGGTAGTTGGAGAAATATTTTGTTGATAGTCTTGGGTAGTATCTTCCTCATTGCCCTTGAAATACTCGAGGACCCTGACCTAACCCTTGGTGAAATAATCCTGGAAATGATTCAACCCACCTTAATCGTCATTATCGCGGTAGGGATGGTACGTTTGACTGAACAGTTCAAGATGCAACATGAGACACAAATGCTATTGATCAGGGATTTGGAAACAGCCCGTGTCGAGGGTATGCAATGGCGAAGTGGTATGAGTGACTTGATCAAAGGGTTGAGCGATGGCATCGCAAGACAATTCAGCGAATGGTCCCTGACCGCGGCAGAACGGGAAGTGGGCTTACTGATACTCAAAGGCATGAGCTACAAGGAGATCGCTGTGATGCGTGATGTCAGCGAAAAGACTGTCCGGCAACAGGCCCACTCCATCTATCGCAAGGCCAAATTGAGTGGCCGGGCTGCTCTCTCCGCCTTTTTTCTGGAAGACCTGCTACTGCCGCCGGCGATGAACAATTCCAATGAAACCTGATAGGGTTTATGCCTGGTCGGTATTGTTTACAGCTGCCGAGCTGTCATGCTTTACCTTGGGATTTAAATATGTAGTCAGATACGATTCAAAACCACACTGACACGAAGTCCACGCAACTCTGGAGATCGGTCAAACTTCAACTCTCCCTCATAGAGAGTGACGACATCAGATACGATCGCCAGCCCAAGTCCCTGTCCTTCCATATTCTCATCCAATCGACTGCCACGGCGTGTCAACCCGGAGACGTCTTCATCACCCAATCCCTCACCATCATCTTCCACAAGGATCTGCAAACGATCCTCTCCGGAAAGCGTGCAGCGTACCTTTTTGTTCGCCCATTTACATGCGTTATCAAGGAGGTTACCCAACAACTCAAGAATATCCTCCCGGTCACCGAAGGGGGTTTGGTCCATTGCCACGACCGCCTCTATCGATAACTGCTTATCCTGGTAAATCTGTTTCAATACATTCAACAGATCCTGTAGATCGATGTGTGGATCAAATCTCTGACTCATGGTTCCACTACCCGCCAGACGGGCACGCTTGAGTTCTCGGTCGATTAACAATCTGACCCTTTCCACCTGTTGCCCTGCCAAACTCCGCTCAATCTGATTTTCAGCCGTGGCAGTTGTGTCGAAGTAGCGCATCAGAAGATTCATGGGCGCTTTCAAGGCATGGGCAAGATTACCGAGGGCGTTACGCGATCGTTTATTCCTTCTTGTAAGGAGCTGCAACAGGTGATTGATCTCCTTGACCAAGGGAGACATCTCATCCGGGACATCTTCGCGCAACAGTTTCTCATCCCCTGTAGCCAGACTCTTCACATCATCGCGCAAGGGTTCGAGACGACGGAACGAGTGCCTGACAACCATACCCTGGACCAACAATAATGCGACCAGGCCGAGTAGCGCCAACAATGCAAAATTACGAAGAAACAGATCCCGTTGCTGTTTTATCGGTTGCAGATCCTCCGCCACTGCAACGGTAAGTTCCCGCCCCTGTTTTTTAAATCCGGCAACATAAACCAACAGCTGCTGCGCTTCAGGACCGAGCATATGCATACGCCTGCTGTCGCCGACCGGCAGCATAGGAATATGGAGTTTAAAGTCCCAAAGTGATCGCGAGTGGGTCTCTGTGCCGTCTTGATGACGAATAAGATAGTAGTGTCCGGAATAGGGACGTCGGTAGATTTGATTGATGCGGGCGGGCCTAACCTTGAACTGCTGATGTTTAACGACCATCGCTGCGAGTAAGGCCTCGCTGTCATGTTCCAGGCGGGATGCGATAAAATCCTCAGTCAGGTCTTGAATGGATTGTGCGCCGAATATCCATAGCAATCCCATCAATACGATCAGGCTGAGCGCCAACCCCAGGTGCAGTCGATGTTCGAGAGAGTTAGTTCTCAACACCGACATAGATATACCCTTGTCCTCTGCGTGTCTCGATCACCTGCTTGCCCAACTTGTCACGTAAACGACGAATATAGACTTCAATCAGATTGCTGTCGCGATCGAAGTCCTGTTCATAAACATGTTCCGTTAAACGGGTTTTGGAGAGTATCTTGTCTTTGTTGAGGATGAAGCAGCGTAACAGGCGAAATTCCGTTCCAGTGAGATCGAATCTCTGCTGATCGGGCAGTATCACCTGCTGTCTCTCCTCGTCGAGCTCCAGGCCGCCAGACTTGAGGCTGGCCCCCACCAGATCGTGACTGCGACGCACCAATGCCTGCAGGCGTACCACCAGCTCTTCAATATGAAACGGTTTGCCCAGATAGTCGTCCGCGCCGGCCTTGAACCCCTCAACCCGTTCATGCCAGGCATCCCGGGCGGTCAATATGATCACCGGAGTACGATTGTCCCGTTTGCGCCAGTTCTTCAACACCTCCAGACCGGACCGGTTAGGTAGACCCAGGTCCAGGACGATAAGATCATATGCCATGTTATCGCCCATAAACTCAGCTTCAATACCCTCCTCGGCGCGATCAACAGCATACCCCTGCTGTTCCAGGTCGTGCTTCAGTGATGTGGCGAGGAGATAGTCATCTTCAACCAGCAGCAGACGCAACTTCAATCCTCCAATTCACGTTCCAGAATCTTCCCTGAGGCGGCATCGACCTTGATCTCCCATACCGCTCCCCTCCCATCGAGAATCTCTATCTCATATAGATATAGCCCTCTTTCACGTTCCAACTCAAGTTCCAGAATCCTACCCGGCTGTTTCGCCTGAATGAGTGGGATAATCTCCTCAAGGGGAAGAATGGCACCAGACTCGGTCAGGCGTCTCGCCTCTTCATAGCCCTCCTCGGCCAGAGATAGACCGGATATCACCAGCGCCATCATGAGCAATATGTTTGTTGTGGTTTTACCAATCATGCTTTCCATCTTACTCTATCAAGAAGTCCCCGAGTGTCAGAAGTATAGCTTCAACAACTGTTGAAACACACACTAGTCATCCCAGCGTCCGATGCCGGGGATATCGATTTCATGTTCATTATAGGAACCCTGCAATGCTCTCTTGTGGCAGCTGTCGCAGTTGCTGAAGGATAGAGAATAAGGTATCTCATCATGTTCATGTTTGAAAAAAGCCGTTTCGGTAATCCTTTTCGGGGAAGGTGTATAGCGCAATGACCACATCACTTTATTTGGAATCTCACGATTGACCTTATCTGCCGCATTTGCAGTGAGAAAACTTTGCAACTGTGCTTGATCCTCTTCCGCCAACTCTGCGTTTTCACCAAAATGCTCATCCAGATGTTGCATCATCGAATGCCAGGATGCGGCGGGCAGAAAAACGGGTTGAAAGGGAAAATGGCAACTGCCGCACTCCTCCTGGTAGAGTTGGCTGAATTGGTTGTTCAGTCTGTTTTCAGGCTTGAACCAACCACCAAACATTCGCTCTCCCCAGTCATCATCATCCTCGCCCCATTCATCACGATCGGCCATAACCATACCGGCACCTAACAGCGTAACTGCAAGTACCAGTGTGACCGGTAACCAAAATATTCGCGTTTTCATCTTTTTTCACCTCATTAATGTCGTTGTAGGAATAACAGGAGATCACCTCTCTCCTGGGGTGTGCATACCCTTCCCCATGTCCATTTACAGTTGCGTTTGAACCATTTTTTGATCTGCTTCGGATCGGTCAGGCGTTTTGCATTGACTGACGGCGCCATCGGTTCAATCCGCTTTCCCGTCTTGATGTGTTGTCCAGGATTACCCAGATTGTCGCCATGACAATCACTGCATGATCTGGGCTTACCACTTTTTTCATCGATTACCAGACGTTGCCAGGCTTCCCGTCCCTGCTCCGCCGAGAATGGCCCGGCACCCTCAGCTTGGTAGGACTCAAGCATGCTTTCCACACTGTTCGCCTGCAGAGTCGTAGTGCCGATGAGTAGCAATGAAATTAAGATCGGTTTCATTTTCCATACCTCCGACTGATATAACATCCAGGACCTGATACCAAGCCTGATCAGATCCGTTTGCTGCCTGTGAACATGGCACGAACTAAATTCTCCCGATGCAGCAGTGAACCGAATCCCACCCCGAGCAGATGCACGAGCACCAGAAAAAGGGTGAAATTGGCAAAGAATTCATGCACCTCCTCGAAGAGTTCACTGCCATAGGCGGCGTTCGAAAAAAACACGTCGGCGAATGGGCCCGCGCCCGTGGCGCCGTAGGCAAGTAATCCGGTGAGGGTGGTTATCAGCAAGGTTATAAGCAAGGCGAGTATCATCGCGCCACCGGCGGGATTGTGCCCGACAGTTGGCTCGGCGCGCAACCGAACAAGATCTCGCAGATAAGCAATAACCTTGGCAGGAGATTTTACAAAATCATTGAAGCGGGCATAACGCGTACCCAGCAGGCCCCATATGACGCGGAATAACAACAATGCCGCGATCAGGTATCCTGCATTGGCATGCAGCTCCATCCACTCATCCTCTGTCAGCCAGGCAACCGCGAAGGCGCACACCAGGCTCCAGTGAAACAACCTGACCAGCGGGTCCCATACCTTGATTAGCTCTCGATCACTCATCGTCTCTCTCTCGAATCAGTTGTGTTGAGAGAGAGCATGGCAGAGGGAAATGAAATCAAGCTGAAAATTCTCAAGCTGACGATACAACCCTGACTGATCCGGCAAGCCACAACCTGCGCCTGTAGTAATCCATACCGCAAATGAATGCCAATCACCGCGAATAATCGCTAATCAGGTCATTTATTTGTATTTACAAACTAGGGCAGTCAAGTCAACAGATAGATATGGATTTCATCCCTAAACTGAAGGTGCCTATGTAGGGTGATTCGTGATCATTCGCGAGTATTCGTTTATGTTGAGACCAACAAAAAAATGCCCCTGCCCATACAGGCAGAGGCAGAACCTGGCAGCTTGAAAGTTGCCTGCTACGTCACTTTCAACTGCAACATCTCCTCACCATCTTCATCTGAGAGGTGGACTGCACAGGCTATACAGGGATCGAAGCTGTGGATGGTTCTCAGAATCTCCACCGGCTTTTCCGCATCCAGGAGTTGGTGATTATCCTGCAGTGCAGCCTCGTAAGCGCCGGCCTGTCCCCCTGCATCCCGTGGCCCGGCGTTCCATGTACTCGGTACCACCGCCTGATAGTTGGCGATCTTGCCATCCTCGATAACGATCCAGTGTCCCAAGGCACCGCGAGGCGCCTCCATGAACCCGACACCCTTGCACTGGCTCGGCCAGGAGGATGGCTCCCACAGGGCATCGTTAAAGGTTTTGGTATCCCCCGCCTTGATATTGGCAATCAGCTGGTCATACCAACCCTGCATTGCATCCGCCAAAATCTTGGTTTCCAGGGTTCTGGCGGCGGTTCTGCCCAGAGTGGAGAAGAGTGCCCGCGTCGGCAGATCCAGCTTGCTCAGGGTCATATTAACCAACTCCTGGGTCTGTTCATGGCCCTTGGCATACAGCATCAAGACCCGCGCCAGGGGTCCTACCTCGACCGCCTTACCTTTCCACCTCGGCGCCTTCAACCAGGAGTAGGACTCCTCTACGTTCAGATGGGCATAGGGGGGCTCGGGCCCGGTGTAGTTCAGTGATGTCTCACCATCATAGGGATGCAGACCCTGATCCTTGCCCTTGCTGTAGTCATACCATGAATGTGAGATATGCTCCTGTATCTCTTCTGCGCTGTTCAGATCCAATGGATGTATGGTGGATATATCCCGGTCGAGGATGACCCCGCTCGGGAAGAAGAAACTGTCAGGATCATCCATGGAGGTGGCAGGCAGGTCACCGTAGCAGAGGAAGTTCCCCAGGCCCTCACCACGTTCGCCCCAGTCCTTATAGAAGCTCGCTACCGCCAGGGTATCCGGCACATAGACCTGATCGGTAAACTCGCGCATCTTGTTGATGACGTTTTGAACCTGAGAGAGTTTCTTGCTGTTGATCGCCGAATCGGAGTTGAGATCGATGGCGGATGCCACACCACCCACCAGGAAGTTGGGGTGGGGGTTCTTGCCGCCGAAGATGGCATGCAGCTTGACCACATCACGCTGCCACTCGAGGGCCTCCAGATAGTGGGCGACCGCCATCAGATTCGCCGCCGGTGGCAGCTTATAGACCTCGTGCCCCCAATAGGCCTTGGCGAAAATACCCAACTGCCCGGCATCGACGAAACCCTTCAGTTTCCTTTTGACATCGGAGAAATAGCCCGGCGATGCCTTCGGCCAGTTGCTGATGGATTGGGCCAATGCCGAGGTCTCTGCCGGATCGGCGGAGAGCGCCGATACCACGTCCACCCAATCCAGGGCATGCAGATGATAGAAGTGCATCACATGATCATGTATATACTGAGCGCCAATCATCAGGTTGCGGATCAGCTGGGCATTCGCCGGGATCTGATAATCGAGGGCATCTTCCACCGAGCGTACCGAGGCAATACCGTGCACCAGGGTGCAAACTCCGCATATACGTTGCGCGAAGGCCCAGGCGTCACGGGGATCTCTACCCTTGAGTATGATCTCGATACCACGCACCATGGTCCCCGATGAATAAGCGCTGGCTATCTTATCACCATCCATCTGGGCCTCGATTCGCAGATGACCTTCGATTCTGGTGATGGGGTCAACGACGATTCTGTCACTCATTTCTCTCGTCTCCTATCGGTACAACATTTCAGCCAAGCGCTGGAGTCTCATTCACTCTTCTCTTCGACCAGATGCTCTGCCAGCATCTCGGTCAACCCAACCACGGGGATCTCCATGCGATACTCTTCCAGTCCCTCCTCGATGATCAGCCGGCAGTTTGCGCAGGCCGTAACCAGGGTTTCCACATTCAGCTCATCCAGTTGGGTCTTCTTGCGTTTAAACACCTTGAGACGAAGTTCTTCCGCCCTCTCATTGGCACTCACGCCGCCACCGCCGCCGCAGCACCAGTTCATCTCCCGGGCATCCTGCATCTCGACAAATTCGCTGGCGACCATCTTGAGAAGATTACGCGGTGGTTCCAATACACCGCCCTTGCGTACAATCTGACAGGGGTCATGGAAGGTCAGCCGGGTCTCATCCATACCCTCAGTCTTCAACCGACCACTGGTGCGCAATTCATCCAGAAGCTCCAGGATATGCACGACCTTGAAGTTGTAGGCTCGACCGATGAGGTTGGGACCCTCCCAGCGTATTGCGGTATAGGCATGACCGCATTCAGGACTGATGACATATTTGACCTTCAACTTCTCAGCAGCGACCACGACCCGATTCACAAGCTCACGGGCGATATCGGAAGAGCCGATCTGAATCCCCGAGTTTGTCGCCTCGAAGGCCTCCGAACTGATGGTCCAGGTCACACCCGCCTGTTTGAAGATGCGGGACAAGGCCTCCAGGTATTCGGGGAAGTTCATAATCTCCATGGAGGAGAGCAGTGCCATATAGTCGACACCCTCCACATCCACCGGGATCTTGATTCCGGTATCGGCCTCGACATGTTTGATCTGCGCCGCCAATGCAGGAAACTTAACCCCCATCGGACTGCCGATCGTCACTGCTCTGCGGCTGGCGCCCTTCATCCCCTCCGGTGAGTAGCCCGCAGCCACGAATCCCTCTCTGGCACGCCGGATCATATAACTCACATCATTGCCCACCGGACACACCATGGAGCAGCGCCCACACAGGGTGCAGGCGTCGTAGACCAAAGGCTCCCACTCCTCGAACAGTTCATTGGTAACCGGTTCGCTCAATCCGAGCATCGATTTCAGTTTTCCCCACAGGGTATACTCCTGCTCCCAAACTCGACGCAGGGGTTCCAGCTTGTTGATCGGTGTGTACCTTGGGTCGCCGGTCTCGGTATAGAAGAGACAGGCCTCGGCACACATACCGCAGTTCACACAACTGGAGAAGAAGGAAGCAATGGGTGCATTCATCTGTTCACGTAAGGCATTCATGCCTCGCTCAAGGGTTGCTTCGCTCATGACTGAACTCCTCTGCGACCTGCCATGGCCCCGTTATACCAACGGGCGATAAAGAAGGTGAAAGCGTGCATCAGCTTGGTAAAGGGGAATACCACCATCAAGATCTCCACGCTGAAAATATGCAGCCCCAGTACCAACGGATAGGGATCGATCATGCGGTGATAGGCCAGATAGCCCGTTATCATAGGCAGAATCGTAACCAACCAGGTCAGATAATCCTCCGGGCCACTGAGGTAACGCTTCACCGGATGGGTGAGGCGGCTGAACAGCATCGCCACCAGGGTGACGATGGTTACCGCTGCCACCGCATCCACCAGATTGCTGGCGATACCCGGCCAGCTGAGACCGATGGTGGCTTTGATCAGTTCGATGTGGGGAATAAACAGAAACAGGCTGATAAAGAAACCGATATGCCAGATATAACCGCCAACCACTGTGAACGGTGAACGGCTAAAGGAGCCCTTTTCCGGCAAGGTTCTCGTCACCACCGTGCGCAGGCCAGCCCCCAGTTCCGCTCCTCTGGGTTCTGCATAGTCGGGCTTGCGCCCCAATATCAATACCTCGAGCAACCTGACCAGAATACCGATGATCAATACGACCAGCGCAATATCAAATCCCGGCCCTCTTACCCATAGCAGAAAATCAATTGGTGTATTCATGAGCTCTTATCCAAATCATCGATAGTTACGGTTTCATGTTCGGCAGCCGCCTTGGCCTGCTTACTGCGATTGAGCGCGCCGGCCGCCGCACCGATGGCAACACCACCACCCACCACATAGGCAGCCTGTCGAATGACGTCGCTGTCGGGAATAGACAGGGCATTGTAGAAACCGCCGGCATCCCAGAAATTGGGTTCCGAGCAACCCAGGCAACCATGCCCGGCTTCCACCGGCCAACTTGCACCCTGATTCCACTTGGTGGTTGCGCATGCGTTATAGGTCATCGGACCCTTGCATCCGAGACGATAGAGGCACCAGCCCTTGCGCGCACCCTCGTCATCGAAGGTCTCGGCGAACAGGCCTTTGTCGTAGAAAGGACGCCGATAACAGCGATCATGGATACTCTTGCCGAAGAAGACCTTGGGTCTACCCAAGTCATCCAATTCAGGCAGCGCGCCAAAAGTAAGAAAATGTGCCAATACCCCAGTGATTACGGTTGGGATGGGCGGACAACCCGAGACATTGACCACCGGCTTATCCTTGACGATATCTGCCACCGAGACCGCACCGGTAGGATTGGGCTTGGCCTTGGGCAAACCGCCGAATGCGGCACAGGTACCGACTGCAACAACAGCTGCCGCACCTGCAACCGTCTCTTCCAGGATCTGCAGATTGCTGATGCCTGCAATGGTGGAGAAGCCCGGATTCCCCAATGGGATGGAACCATCCACAACGACGATATACTTACCTTCGTTTTCGTGCATCGCCGCTTCACGCGCAGCTTCTGCCGCATCCCCGGAGGCGACCTGCAGGGTATGGTGATAATCGAGTGAGATATGATCGAAAATCAGACTCTCGACAGTGGGTGAATGACTGCGTGTCAGTGACTCGGTGCAGCCCGTGCACTCCTGAAAGGAGAGCCATATGACAGAGGGCCGCTTTGCCTGCTCGAGAGCTGCGGCAATGGCTGGCACCATCGTCGGGGGCAGCGCCATCATCGATGCGGTGACACTGCAGAATTTCAGGAAACCCCGCCTGGAGACGCCGCTGTCTCGCAGGCTCTCCCCAAGTGTTTTAGCGATAGGATTGAGTTGTTCAGCCATTACTGCTCCTCCCGCAATCGACAAGCATGCGGAATTATTTGGGATTCAGCTGTTGTTCGAGCCTGATAATCGCATCTGATATATCTTCGGGTTGAGACTGTACAATCTCCGGCACACGATTAATCTCAAGTGAGAGTGCTATACGCTCACCTGCGGCGTTGTAATGATCGATTAACCAGATACCTGAATAGAGGGTCTCGCAAATACGGCTCTTGCCCAAGGATTGAAGTTCGATACTAACCTCACCGCATCCGAGGTGACGTAACAGCTCTTCCTCGTCACCCGGGCCGAAAGGTATGGATTTAAGATCGATGGTGGTCGCCACGCCTCGCTCCTTGAGTCGTTTCAATGAGTGTAGTACTTCATGCATCACCGGTATTGCATTCGAGTGATTTGCGGGGGGGTTATATCCGTCCCTTGACTCAACCCGTACACTGATGTCTTGCAGTTTCTGCATGAGTCACATCTGCTAAATGCCTCATTGATGATCTGGGTTATATAAAGAATATCACTAAATACTGATACTATTGCTGATCTGGATCATTATTGCAGACTGAAAAGCTGATCTCAGGCAACTCAATTCCAAAAAATGCTAACCTCGAGCCTCAGGTAGGAGACCCCAGGATTTCAATATGCAGACGGCCTCCTCGATCCCCTTCTCCACAGCCGGTTGTACACTCTCGCTCAAATGCTCACCCCAATCGAGATTCTCGGGTTCGATGCCAATCAGACAACGTCGTGCCGGCAGGGTCTCGGAGAGTCGGGCGATATCGAGCAGGTCACCCAGACTCACCTCATGCACACTGGCGCGGTTACCCTGTAGATAGCTGTCCATCTCCTGGTCGTGGAAGACCCTGAGTGTACCGGGCCTCTCCCCCATGCGGGCCGCGTCGGCGACGATCAATCCATCCGCCCGGGCAATGGGCTCCGCCAGGGTGAAACTGAGGGTACCCCCATCCAGATACTCAATACCCGGTACCTCCCCGATCTGCTGCTGCATGCGGTTCACCAACTGAACACCTATACCCTCGTCACTCAACAGGGTATTTCCTATACCGAGGATCAACACAGATTCGATTGACAAAAACGGTCTCCTTGGGAGAATGAAATAGCTGGCTGTGAATAGTGTCTATTATTTAAGACAAGCTGGTTGGCAGCCGAAACAAAAAGCATACCTTTAAACCAAGGATATATCATGTGCCTGGGCATACCCATGCAGATCAAAAGCATAGACGGCTTTACCGCACAGTGTGAAGCAAAAGGCATTCAGCGGGAAGTGAGCCTCTTCATGCTGCAGCACGAAGAACTCAGGCCGCAAGACTTTGTCGTCGTACATGTGGGTTACGCGATACAAAAAGTCACCCCGCAAGAGGCACGATCCGCCTGGGAGATCTATGACGAGATGCTGGCGAAGATGGAATCTCCGCCGGATGCATGAGTTGTCTGTTTGCCAGGCGATGTTGGCACAGGTCGAGGCGATTGCCGAGCGGGAACATGCCAGTCAGGTTGACCGAATCGTGATCCAGATCGGCCCCCTCTCCGGCGTGGTACCGGAACTGCTGCAACAGGCCTTCACAATCGCCCGAGCGGGCAGCATAGCCGCCGAGGCCGATTTGGAAACAGCGGTGCAACAGGTACGGGTACGTTGTCAACAATGTGGCGCCGAATGTGATGCATCGGTGAACAGGTTGATCTGCTGTGAATGCGGTGATTTCCGCACCCAACTCATCAGCGGGGATGAACTCCTGCTCGCCAGTGTGGAACTGACACGGGAGGATGACAATTGAGTGGTAACTGTAAATTGAAATTTAGGAGCATATTCTGATGTGCGATACATGTGGCTGTAACATCACCGAAGGCAATCGGCATCTCATTGAAGAGGGCGGCAAGCATGCCCATGCGAAAGATGGCAGCGTAGCCGTGGAGGTGTTACAGAATCTGCTCAGCGAGAACGACCATCAGGCCACCCACAACCGTGAGCATTTTGACCGTCACCAATTGCTGGCGATCAATCTCATGTCATCCCCCGGCAGCGGCAAAACCCGCCTCTTGGAAACCACCATCGACAAACTTGGGCAAAAATATCGGATCGCGGTTGTGGAAGGCGATTTGGAGACAGAGAACGATGCCGAGCGCATCCGCAAAAAAGGCGTGGCGGCCGTGCAGATCACCACCGGTACAGCCTGTCATCTGGATGCGCATATGATCCACCAGGCCCTGCATCGGATGGATCTGGATGAAGTGGACATCCTGTTCATAGAAAATGTGGGTAACCTGGTCTGCCCGGCCAGCTTCGACCTGGGACAGCATCTGAATATCACCCTGCTCTCGGTCACCGAAGGGGATGACAAGCCGATTAAATATCCGGTCATCTTCCGCGCCGCGGATCTTGTGCTGCTCACCAAATCTGATCTGCTCGCGGTGATGGATGAGTTCAGTCCCGAACGGGCCGAGCAGGCAGTCCGTCAGCTCGCCGTTGAGGTGCCGGTCACCCTGACTTCGGCCAAGTCGGGAGAGGGCTTTGAAACCTGGCTCGCCTGGCTCGAAGAGCAGATCAGGTTACACAAAGCGAGGCGCGCACAGGGTAAAACTCTAAAACCGAACCTGCAGCCTGAAGGCGCTAAATTACACGCTGGTGAAGGCTAGGGCCTGTTAACACTAATCCATGTGTAGCCTATGTCGATAAGCGCAAAATCCTGGCTGCGGCAGCTACATGCCCTGCCGTTGCGGGAGCCGAT